>DASTBC010000243.1 GCA_035712245.1 Candidatus Eisenbacteria bacterium | reverse complement strand
CGCGCCGACCTCGCGCATCGCGAGGCGGTCGGAGCGATCTGCCGGTCGACGCAGATCGTGTACCGGGATTCGCGCGTGGCGCTCCTCCGCGCCGGGCTCGCGCTCGCCACCGGCGAGCCGCTCTCCGTGGCCGCGTTCCGCTCCGCCGAGCTGCGTGAGAAGGTCCGGTCGGTCCTGGCTCGGGAGCGGATCGACGCCGTGATCGTCTTCTCCTCCGCGATGGCCCAGTACGTGCCGCGTCCGGCTCCGGTTCCGGTCCTCCTCGACATGGTCGACGTGGACTCGGAGAAGTGGCGGGCCTACGGAGCGATGCTCGGCGCTCCTCGCGCCTGGGTGTACCGACTCGAGGCGAAGCGCCTCGCCTCGTTCGAGGACCGCGTCGGGAACGATTGCGACCACTGCGTCCTGGCGACCGGCGCCGAGGCGCAGCTCCTTCGCGGGCGGATCCGCAAGCCCGTGTCCGTCGTGGCGAACGGCGTCGACCTCGACTACTTCCGTCCCGCCGCCGTGGAACCCGGACGGGATACCGGCCGGAAGCCCGCGGTCACGTTCGTCGGCATGATGGACTACACGCCGAACGAGGACGCGGTCTGCTACTTCGCGAAGGACGTTCTCCCGCTCGTCCAGGCATCGCTCCCGGAGACGGAGTTCCACATCGTGGGGCGGAACCCCGCCGGACGGGTCCGCGAGCTCGAGCGACTCCCGGGTGTGCGCGTGACCGGTGCGGTTCCCGACGTCCGGCCCTACGTGGCCGGGGCGGCCCTCACCGTGGCGCCCTTCCGGATCGCGAGAGGAATCCAGAACAAGGTGCTCGAGTCCATGGCGATGGGGCGCCCGGTCGTGGGAACCCCCCTCGCGTTCCAGGGGTTATCGGCTACCGAGTCGGACGGAGTCCGGATGCAGGACCGGCCGCAGGAGATGGCGCGCGAGATCCTGTCGCTGATGCGAGATCCGGCGCTGGCGGCGCGGTGCGGGGCCCAAGCGCGCGCATACGTGGAGCGCGAGCACCGATGGGACGCCCACGTCGCGTCGATCGAGTCGATCCTCACCGAGTTGCACGACTCGAGCCGGTCCCCGGAGCGCGCGCGACGCGCCTGACACGGGCGCGGCGTTTACGCTCCGGCACTCTACGTGCTACCGTCCTCGAGGAAGACTTGCCGCAGGGGAGGACCATGAAGTTTCGGAGCCTTGCAGCTTGCATTGCGCTGGTCTCGCTCTCGCTTCCTGCACGATCCCTGGGGCAGGGGACCGAGTGGGGACGGATCGGCACGCCCCGCGAGGAGCGCGGCGCCTCGGGCACGCTGTACAACCAGGACTACTTCACCGCGCAGATGTACCCCGAGGTGAAGTACCTCCTCGGGCTCGTGGAGGGCGCCCACTTCGACGAGCGGGTCTTCAAGAACTACCACGGCGGGGATCTCAGCTGGGCGCAGAGGGATTGCGAGTACACGCTGGAGCGGTTCCCCAACCATCCCGGAGCCCTGAACATGATGGTGGGGATCGGCAGGAAGATCAACCAGCCGGGGCTCGCGATCAGCTTCTTCGAGAAGGCGCTCAAGGAGTATCCGCTCTACGGATACACGCGCGCCCAGTACGGCCACTACCTGGTGGAGCTGGGGGCCGTCTCCGCCGGGATCCTCGAGCTCAAGGAAGCCCTCCGGCTGGACCCGGATCTCGTGACCGCGAGAGCGTGGCTCGCGGAGGCCGAGGACACCGCGGCCCGGGACGTGTCGGCGGGCCGCCGGACCCGGCCGGGGCCCTGAGCGCTCGCCACCGAAGCGTCACGCCGTTCCCGCGCCGACCTCCGTCCCTTCCGCCTCGACCGGCGTCCTGCCGAGGAGCCGGCTCACGCTCGCCTCGAACATCATGAGACTCCAGAGCGGTGCGCTGTGGTCGCGCACGCCGGACTGGTGCTGGTCGACCATGCGCTGGATCGCGCTCCGTTCGAACCATCCGAGCCCATGCATCGTCTCCCCGAGCACCGCCTGGCGCAGCCGCTCGCGAAGGGGGCCGCGGAACCACGACGCGAGCGGGACGCCGAACCCCATCTTGGGCCGGTAGAGGAGCTCCTTCGACAGATACGGCTCCAGCGCCCGCGTGAAGAGGTACTTGCCGCGTCCCTGACGCAGCTTCCACGCGGGAGGCAGACCCGCGAGCCACTCGACGAGCGTGTGATCGAGCAGCGGACCCCGGACCTCGAGCGAATGCGCCATGCTCGCGCGGTCCACCTTCGTGAGGATGTCTCCCGGCAGGTACGTCTTCAGATCCAGGTACTGCACCAGGGACAGGGGGCTCGAGCGGGGGGCCCGCCGGCCGTGGCGCCGGAACACCTCGATCGCGTGATAGCCCTGGAGCTCGGAACGGAAGGACTCCGTGTAGAGGCTCCGACGCTGCTCGTCGGTCATGAGCGAGACGCTGTGGAAGTATCCGTCGAGCGAGTCGCGCGAGATGCCGAGCAGGGTGGCCTTCGCGCGGAAGATCCGCGGCGCCCAGTCCGCCTTCGGGTACGCCGCGCCCAGGGCGCGGAAGAGCGGACGGCGGATCGCGCCGGGCACGGCACGTCGCAGCGTCTCCTCGTGCAGGTGCCATCGGTAGCGCCGGTATCCCGCGAGGCTCTCGTCCCCGCCGTCCCCGGAGAGCGCGACCGTGACGCGCTTCCGCGCCAGGCCGCAGACGCGGTAGGTCGGAATGGCGGAGCTGTCCGCGAAGGGCTCGTCGTAGATCCCGCCCAGGAGACCGATCAGCTCGAAGCTGTCGGGATTCACGCGCTCCACCTGATGACTCGTCCCGTACCTCGTGGCGACTTCCTCGGCGTACGCCGACTCGTCGAAGGCGCGCTCCCCGAAGGCCATCGTGCAGGTGTTCACCGGCCCGGACGAGAGCCCTGCCATCATCGCGACCACCGCGCTCGAATCGACGCCGCCCGAGAGGAACGCGCCGAGCGGGACCTCCGAGATCAGCCGCAACCGGACGCACTCCCGGAAGCGCGGGATCAGCTCCTCGCACGCCTCGTCCAGGGTGCGGACCCCGTTCGGACGGAAGGAGACGTCCCAGTACTCGCGCGGCTCGGGCAGGGGCTCGCCACGGCGCACGCACAGCGTGTGTCCCGGCGGCAGCTTCCGGACCTGGCTCAGGATGGTGCGGGGATCGGCGATGTAGCCGAACGCGAAGTACTCCTCGACCGCGCACGGATCGATCGCGCGCGACAGTCCGGGATGGCACAGGATCGACTTGAGCTCGGATCCGAAGACGAGCGTTCCGTCGGGGAGCGCCGCGTAGTGGAGCGGTTTCACGCCGAGACGATCGCGCGCGAGGAAGAGTGTCTCGCGGGAACGATCCCAGAGCGCGAACGCGAACATCCCGCGGAACCGGTCGACGCACCGCTCGCCCCACTCCTCCCAGGCGTGGACGACGACCTCGGTGTCGGTTCGCGTCCGGAAGCGGTGCCCGAGCGAGACGAGCTCCTCCACGAGGGACTGGAAGTTGTAGATCTCCCCGTTGTAGACCAGGGCGACGGTCCGGTCCTCGTTGAAGATGGGCTGGTCCCCGCCCTTCACGTCGATGATGGCGAGCCGCCGGAACACGAGCCCCACGCCGGGCTCCTCGAGGAAGCCGTCCGAGTCGGGGCCCCGGTGGAGGATCACGTCTCCCATGCGCTGCATGAGAGAACGGTCGGGGGGACGGCGCTCCCGCATGTCGAACAGTCCCGCTACACCGCACATCGTGAAGACTCTCCCGGGGTGGTGCCGGCCCGCGCCGCAAGCCCGGCGCGGGCGCGCTCGAGCCGGGATGGTACCATGCCGGCATGACACGGAACTCTTCGGGCGTTCGCGCCGCGCTCTTGAGGCGGACCGCCCGTTTCCTGCATGCCACGGGACTCCTGTCGCTCGCGCGGCCCCTCCTCGAGCGGACGCGCGTCACCACGGAGGGCGGCCTGCGCGCGTTTCCGTTCGTCCGCCGCCGCCGGCGCGCCGCGGCTCAGATCCTGATCTACCACCGCGTGAACGACCAGCGTGACCCCTACTTCGGGGGCGTTCCGGTCGAGGTGTTCCGGCGGCAGATGGAGTACGTGGCGTCGCGATACCGCGTCCTCCGGCTCTCCGACCTCGTGCGCGGACTTCGCGCCGGGTCGGTCCCGGAGAACGCGATCGCCGTGACCTTCGACGACGGATATCGCGACAACTACCTCCACGCGTTTCCCATCCTGCGCGCCGCGTCGGTCCCCGCGACCATCTTCCTCGCGACGTCGGCGGTCGGATCCCGGCGGCAGCTCTGGCACGACGACGTCTTCTCCGCCTTCCGGGAGACGAGGGCCAGCACCCTCGAGCCGGTCGGCCGCGCCCGCATCCGGGGATCCCTCGCCACCGTGGAGGAGCGGCTTCGGGTCCAGCACAGGTTCCTGGCGCACATCCGGACCCTGGACGAGATGGAGCGGACGAACGCGATCCTCCGCCTGCGCGACGCGCTCGGCGTGGGTCCTCCTCGGGAGACGCCCGGCCTCATGCTCCAGTGGGACGAGGTCCAGGCGATGAGCCGCGAGGGAATCGAGTTCGGCTCCCACACGGCGACACACCCGATCCTCTCGAGAATGGGGAGGAACCAGGCCGAGCGCGAGATCGTGGACTCGAAGCGCGTGCTCGAAGAGCGCCTGGGGACCACCGTCGAGGGGTTCGCGTATCCGAACGGGACCGCGGCGGACTTCACCGCGGAGACCAAGGCGCTGCTGCGGGACGCGGGCTACACGTACGCCGTGACCACCATCCACGGGTCGAACGATCCGGAGATCGATCGGTTCGAGCTGCGGCGGGCAACTCCTTGGGACGAGGACGTTTTTGCATTTGGACTGCGGCTCCGGTACAATAAGTTGTGCTCCTGACCATTGGCGGGCCATCGGAGCCCCACCTCCCGTGACGGCCGGCGCGACCGACGCGCGCATCCGCGAGTTCATCCTCGGCAAATTCCCCCTGGCGAAGAAGCGCGGCGTCCGGGACGACGACCCCTTGCTTCGCACCGGAATCCTCGACTCCCTGGGAATCCTCGAGGTCGTCTCGTTCCTCGAGAGCGAGTTCCAGATCGTCGTCGCCGACGAGGAGCTCGTGCCCGAGAGCTTCGAGACGATCGCCACGATCGCCCGCTTCGTCGACGGCAAGCGGGCGAGCGGCGCCGCGACGGGGTAGGACGTGGATTTCCTGGTTCACCACATGCTCCGCGCGAGCGCGGCGCGCCTGCCCGGGAAGGAAGCGCTCGTTCACGGGAACCGGAGGCTCGCCTACGCCGAGGTCTGGAGTCAGACCGGCGGCGTCGCCCAGGGACTCCGGAATGCCGGGATCGAGCGCGGCGACCGGATCGGGATCTATCTCGACGCGTCGATCGAGCAATCCATCTCCATCTTCGCGATCTCGCGCGCGGGCGGGGCCTACGTGCCCATCAACGGGGTTCTCTTCCCGGACCAGGTCGGCCACATCGCGACCGACTGCCGCATGCGCGGCCTCGTCACGTCCGCCCCGAAGCTCGAGTCCATCGCTCCGATCCTCGGCTCGATCCCGAGTCTCGAGTTCCTGATCGTGACGGACTCCGACGGGTCCGCGCGACCGCCCGCCGGCGTCACTCTCCCGATCCACTCGTACGAGGCGCTCGCCGCGGCCGCGCCCTCGGGCCACGAGCTCGAGGCCTCGATCTCGAAGGACCTCGCCGCGATCCTCTACACCTCCGGTTCGACGGGAAAGCCGAAGGGCGTCATGCTGAGCCACGCGAACGTGATGGCGGGCGCGACGATCGTCTCCACGTATCTCGAGATCACGGAGGAGGAGCGCATCCTCGCGGTCCTCCCGTTCAGCTTCGACGCCGGCATGAACCAGATCATGACGGCGTTCCAGCGGGGCGCGACGTGCGTGCTGAAGCCCTTCGTCTTCGCTCGCGAGGTCGTGACCGCGCTCCGCGACGAGAAGATCACGGGGCTCGCCGGCGTCCCCACGCTCTGGAGCCTCCTCACGCAGCCGAGCTCGTCGCTCCACAAGTCGGAGTACCCGCACCTCCGGTACATCACGAACACCGGAGGCGCGATGCCGCAGGACGTGCTGGCCGCGCTCCGGCGCATGCTCCCGACGACGAAGATCTTTCTCATGTACGGACTGACCGAGGCATTCCGGTCCACGTACCTTCCACCCTCCGAGCTGGACCGCCGCCCGACCTCGATGGGGAAGGCGATCCCCGATACGGAGATCATCCTCGTGGACGCCGACGGGCGCCGCTGCGGTCCCGGGGAAACCGGTGAGCTGGTGCATCGCGGCCCCACCGTGTCGATGGGGTACTGGGGGCAGCCCGAGCTCACCGCGGAGCGGCTCCGTCCGAACCCGTTCGTTCCGGTGGAAGTCGGGACCGACGAGAAGGTCTGCTACTCGGGCGACCTCGTGCGCATGGACGAGGACGGCTTCCTCTACTTCGTCGGACGCCGCGACAACATGATCAAGTCGTCGGGCTTCCGCATCAGCCCGACCGAGGTGGAAGAGGTGATCTTCCAGAGCGGCCGCGTGCAGATGGCGGCCGTGATCGGCGTTCCCGACGCGGTGCTGGGCCAGTCCATCACCGCGTTCGTCGTTCCCGCGGAAGGGAACTCGCTCGACGCGGAGGCGCTCCGCGTCCACTGCGCCGAGAAGATGCCGGCCTACATGGTCCCGAAGGTCTTCGAGATCCTCGACCGCATGCCGAGGACGAGCAGCGGCAAGGTGGACTATCCCTCCCTGAGACGCCGCGCGGGGGTGTAGCGTGGATCACGTCCGCGCGCTCGTCGCACGACACTTCGCGGGGTCCGGCAGCACGTTGTCGATCGGCGGGATTCCCGCGACCGCGCTGGCCGCGTCGCACGGCACCCCGCTCTTCGTCTACGACGCCGGCATCCTGGACCGCCAGCTCGCCCTCCTGCGCGCGACCTACCCGCCCGAGTTCGACATCGCGTACTCCATCAAGGCCAATCCCTGCCCCGCGATCGTGCGCCATTTCGTGGCGGCGGGGCTCGGTCTCGAGGTCGCCTCGGCGGGAGAGTTCCACCAGACGCAGCGAGCCGGCTGCCCTCCCGGGCGCGTCCTCTTCGCGGGACCCGGGAAGACCGAGACCGAGCTCGCGTACGTGCTGGAGCGCGGCATCGGCGAGATCCATGTCGAGTCGGAGCGGGAAGCCGAGCGCGTGGAGGAGATCGCGGCGAGGCTCGGGGTTCGCGCGCGGGTGGCGCTCCGGATCAACCCGGGCCCGGACGCGCAGGGCGGGGCCATGCGCATGGGAGGGAAGCCGGCGCCCTTCGGCGTGGACGAGGAGCGCATCGATCCCGTGGTCGACCGTCTCGCGAAGAGCGCGCACGTCGAGTTCCAGGGCATCCACCTCTTCACAGGAACGCAGATCCTGGACGACGGGGTGCTCGTGCATCAGTACCGGAAGGGAGTCGAGATCGCGCGGCGCGTGGCCGGCCGGATCGGACGCCCGCTCCAGGTCGTGGACTTCGGCGGGGGGCTCGGCATCCCGTACTTCCCGAGCGAGTCCCCGCTCCCGATGGACCGGCTCGCCGAGGGGCTCCGCGCCCTGGCGGCCGAGGTGCGCGCGGACGCGAGACTCCGTGGCACGCGTCTTCTCATCGAGCCGGGGCGCTATCTCGCCGGCGAGGCCGGCGTGTATCTCACGCGCGTGAACGACATCAAGGAATCGAGAGGGAAGACCTTCCTGATCGTGGACGGAGGGATGAACCACCATCTCGCGGCGTCGGGGAACCTGGGTCAGGTCATCAAGCGCAACTTCCCGATCGCGGTCGCGAACCGGCTCGAGGAGCCGGCCGGAGCCGCGGTCGACGTGGTCGGGCCGCTCTGCACGCCGCTCGACGTGCTCGCGCGCGACGTGACGCTCCCCGAGGCCCGCGTGGGGGATCTCGTCGCGATCTTCCAGTCGGGCGCCTACGGCCGCACGGCGAGTCCGCTCGGATTCCTGAGCCAGCCCTCTCCCGCCGAGGTGTTCGTGCACGACGGGTCCGCCACGCTCGTCCGGCGCCGGGGCACGTACGAGGACGCGCTCTGGGACGCCGTCGGCTCCTGATCGGGGCGCGGGGCCGGCGCTCGTGAAGCGGGTGCTCCTGATCGCGTTCCACTACCCCCCGCTCCGGGGAAGCAGCGGCATCCAGCGCACGCTCTCGTTCTCGCGCGACCTCCGCGAGCATGGCTGGGAGCCGATCGTCCTGAGCGCGCACCCGCGCGCGTACGAGAGCGTGGGGAACGATCAGATGAAGGACATCCCGGACGGAGTCCCCGTCCACCGTCCCTTCGCGCTCGACACGGCGCGGCACCTCGCGGTGCGCGGTCGCTATCTGAAGTCGCTCGCGATTCCGGACCGGTGGTCGAGCTGGCAGCTCGGCGCGGTTCCGTGCGGGATGAACGTCATCCGGACGCACCGGCCGGACGTCATCTGGTCGACCTTTCCGATCGCCACGGCGCACGTGATCGGGCGCAGGCTGCACGCGCTCACGGGGAAGCCCTGGGTGGCGGATTTCCGAGACTCCATGACGGAACCCGGATACCCTCACGATCCGGACGTGCGCAGGGCCTACCTGCGGATCGAGCGGGGCGCCGTCGAGCACGCCGCGCGCGCCGTGTTCACGACGCCCGGAGCGGTCCGCATGTACGCCGAGCGCTATCCGGAGATCCCCGGGAAACGCTGGGCCCTCATCCCGAACGGGTACGACGAGGAGCGCGCGCTCGAGGTGGAGGGAATCATCCGGTCGCGGCCGCGGCCGGCGGGCGGCTCCCCGACCGTCCTCGTCCACAGCGGGCTCCTCTATCCCTCCGAGCGCGATCCGCGGGCGTTCTTCGACGCGGTGGCGGCGCTCCGCTCCCGCGGAGAGATCTCCGCCTCCACGCTCCGCGTCGTGCTCCGGGCCACGGGGCACGACGAGCGGTACGCGAGACTCCTGCGCGCGGCCGGGATCGACGACATCGTCCGTCTGGAGCCGCCGGTGGGGTACGCGGCCGCGCTCGAGGAGATGCTCTCCGCCGACGGGCTCCTTCTCTTCCAGGCCGCGAACTGCAACCACCAGATCCCCGCCAAGCTCTACGAGTACCTGAGGGCTCGAAGGCCGATCTTCGCGATGACCGACGCAGCCGGGGATACCGCGGGCGTGCTCGCCGAGGCCGGCATCGACACGGTCGTCCCGCTCGACGCGAGCGTGAGGATCGAGGAAGGCCTGAGGGGGTTCCTCGAGGCTCTTCGCGAGGGATCCGCCCCGGTCGCCGCGCCCGAGACCGTCGCGCGCTATTCCCGGCGCGCGCGGGCCAAGGAGCTCGCAGCTCTTCTCGAGGAAGTCGTCCGGGAAAGCTAGTCGCCGCGCGCCGAACCGCAGCGGCGGCGGCGCCGCGCGCGCCGCGCTTACCGAGGCGTCAGATCGCTCGTGGTGTTCGGAGGCACCGCGTCCCCCGCGAGTCCGGAGCGATCGCCGTAGATGGGGACGGGCCTGCCCGCGATGACGGCGCCCATGTCCGGAGCGGAGCCGGAGTGTCCGTCCGTGATTCCCGGGATCGCCGCTCCGCCGCCCTTCAGCGCGGTTCCCGGGGCGGGCGTCGGGGTGTAGGACGCCGTGATCTGCGTGAGGTAGTTCGCCCCGAGCGTGATGGGAACCACGAACGGGCTCTGCTGCGTGACCCGGTCGCTCTCGTGGCGGCGCGTGCTCGCGCTGAAGACCGGCTGCGTGGCGGGCAGGTTGGCGTAGGCCTCGGCGGGCGTGTTGCCGTTGCCGCCGCTCGTGCTCCACCAGATCGGCCCGCTCGGGAACCAGGCGTTGTTCGTGAAGTCGATCGGATTCTGCCCCGAGGCCTCCATCGCCAGGAGCTTGTGCTGCGCGTGCCCGATGAGGACGTTGTTCCGGTAGGCCCAGGCACGCTGGTCTCCGTTGTTGAACTGGACCCATGCCCACTCGTATTGCGCCCCGGGCGCCCCGAACGTGCGCACGATCGTGTTGTTGTAGATGAAGTGGCCGCTGTTCCGGCTGTTGAACTTGAACGGGGACCGCCCGGTGTTGATCGAGATGTTCCGGAAGACGTACGCGGGCCCGCCGTGGAGCGGATCGAAGGACGTGAGGGTCATCGAGTTCTGGATGCGGTTGTCGTAGAAGGTCAGGTTCCGGTGGCCGTAGTCCCCCTCGAAGGCGTCGTCGCACGTGAAGCGGACGTCGTTCCGGTAGAAGTGGATGCCGACGTTCGTCACGCCGTCGACGACCGCGAACACGTCCCCGAAGCCCGCCATGGTGTTGTTGAACGCGACGTTGCCGGCCCCCGGAATGCGGATCCCGTCGTCGTTCCAGCTCATGTTGGTTTCGAGGAAGTTCTGCGCCCAGGCGTTGTTTCCGGTGAACGAGCAGTCGTAGATCAGGATCTGCTCGAGCGCGTGCTCGGACGCGACGCCCTTGTCCACGCCTCGTACCGTGAGTCGGCGCGCCGTGAGCCGCCGGTGCGACCAGCCGTCCCAGAATCGGATCCCCTCGGCGCTGGCGTTGGTGCCGGAGTCGACCATCGAGCCTTCGAGCGTGAGGTCTTCCAGGATGACGTTCGAGGCGTTCCAGATCCGCATCACGATTCCGGTGGGATCCCGGATCACGACGCCCGACCGGCTCGCGCCGCGAATGACGATGGGCTGGCTGTCGGTGCCGCTCCGGTCGAGGTGCAGGTTGTTGGTGCTGTAGGTGCCGTTCGCGAGCTGCACGACGTCGCCCGGAACGAGGCCGTCGAAGACCGCCTGGATCTGGGCCTCGGTCGAACCCGCCGCGATCGTCTTGTTCGGCGTTCCCGAGGGGGAGGGCAGCGCCCGGGTCGTCGCCGTGAGGGTGCGCGAGGCCGACGTCCCGTTCACGTCGATGGTCACCTCCACCGTGTACTCCGTGCCGGGGGTGAGCCCCGTGATCACCCCCGCGAACGCGTCCGGGACGGCGATGCCCGTATAGGCCGGCCGGATCCGGTAGATCGGATGGGCGATCTCCCACGTCGCGCTTCCCGTCGGCCGATAGCGGACGACCCCCTGAGTGGCGGACAGGGTTCCCGTCACGGGGAGGTACATGGAGATCTGCTCCGGCGTCGCCGGACCGTCGTGCCCCAGCGTGCCGAGCTGCGCGCTCGAGACCGACGGCCAGAGCGTCAGGAGCCCCAGGGCGAGCAGGACCGAACGGAGCGACCTCATCGCCGGCTCGCCGAAGGGGGCCGAGGGGAGGCTGACGGGGATCCCGCAGACGACCCGCTGGCACGCAGGTCGGAAGGAGCGCTGGGAGGCATGGTGTCGAGCGCGGGGCCCGAGGACTTGAAGCCGGGCTGGATCCTCCAGCCGGGATTCGTGGCCAGCCCGTCCCGCTCGTAAGCTCCCACGTCGAACGGCGCGGTCCGGGCGCGCTCGTTGAAGTCGTTCGCGGGGACGAAGCTCGCGGAAGCCCTCCCCAGGAATGGAGCGGCCGACGTGGGCCAGAGATCCATCGACGCCGCATCCCGGAACACGCTCGCGGCAGAGCCGCCGAAGAGGAACCGCTCCGAATCGAGGGTCACCCCCGACAGACCCCCTTCCACGTAGTTCGCGAGGACGAGCGATGCGCCGAGCCCGCTCGCGTTCACGGCGGTGCCGGAAGGGGAGTAGATCGCGTTGTTCGCGAGCGCCATGTTCGTCGTGCCGGACCAGCGGACGTAGATCCCCTGATCGTTCCCGTGAATCGTGTTGTTGGCGATCGTGACGTTCCGCATGAGCGTCACCTGGGAATGGGGAGCCGCGGTGATGCCGACATCCGAGTTCAGGATGAGGTTGTTCCGGATCTCCGCGTCGGAGACGACCTGGATGGCCTCGCCGCAGTTCCAGAGCACGTTCCCCTCGACGATGTTGGGCCGGCTTCCTCCGCCGTAGACGAAGATCCCCGGGTATCGCATCCCGATGGTCGTGTCGTGGATGACGTTGTTGCGGATGATGTTCCCGTGGGACCCGACCTTCACCTCGATCCCGTCGTTCCCCCCGGTGCTGGTGGCCCGCAGGTGATGGATGTAGTTGCTCTCGAAGAGGCTGTTCGTGACGCGGCAGGTGTTGTTGTTGCAGCCGACGTACATTCCTTCGCCCTCGGTGTCGCCCGCGGTGCTCAGACCGGTGTGATGGATCTCGTTCCGGCGGATCACGAGGGAGTCGCAATCACCGCTGTTCATCGACAGGGCGTTGTTTCCGGTTCCGAAGACCTCGCAGTCCTCGACCGTGATGTGGTGCCCTCCCATGATCCGGACTCCCGTGCTGCCCCCTTCGAAGCGGATGCCGCGGATCGTGAGATAGGAGCAGGAGACGAGCTCGATGTTGTTGGCCGTGTTCATCGTCTCGATCGGACGCGTCAGGAGCGGGCTCTCGCCGTCCGCGGCCCGGATCAGGATCGGTTGGGCCGGCGTGCCGTTCACGGTCACCGCGCGCCGCGCCGTCTGCGAGTAGGTCCCGCCCCGCAGGACGAGCGTGTCTCCCGGCTGCAGGGTGTTGGCGACGCGCTCGAACTCCTCGTCCGTCGTCGCGACCGAGGGCTGGAGGACGAGGACCCTGGCCACGGCCGGCGGGGCCGCAAGGGCGAGGAGCGCTGCCGAGAGGAACAGGATCCCGTGCCGTCCGCGATGTCCGAGTTCGGGAGTGCGCCGGCACGCTCGTGATCGATTCATGGAGGCTCCAGATTCACCGGCCCTTGAAAATCGAGCCGGACCTCGCGAGATTCCCGTGATGCTGCGGACGCCGATGATTGGAATGGCCGTCGATTCAGATCGTCCCTCGTGCGAAGTGCAATACCCGCTGCCGACGAGCGGGGTCCCTCGTTCCCTAGCACGAACGGTACCGGCCCGTCCCCGTTCCCCGGAGCGCGCGAGTTACCTCGGGACACCCCCAGGCCCGGATCGAATCCTACGCGAATCCGCGAGGCCCCCAAGCTCAGGACGCACGGATCGGTACAAGGAGTGGCCCCAGAAAGGCATACGAGCGAGCGCCTCGGATGCGCTTCCCACCGGTCTCCGTGACGCCCGGACGGTGCCCCCGCGCCGGCATCGTACCCCCCGGGCGCCTGGGACGGCGCGCTGGCCAGGAACAGAATTTGCAGGTACCTTCTTCAGTTCGGCACCACGTTTCTCATCCACGTCCATCGGCAACAGGTCGATTCATGGGGCAGCTCCCTGCGTGCGGCAGGGAGGGGCGCGGCCTTCGCGCGCCGGGACCGAGACAGGAGTGGAGCGTGACCTTCCGATTCACCGAACGCGCGATTCGCGGCTGGATCCTCGCAGCCGCGCTCGTCCTGATTCCCTCCGTGACTCGTGGACAGACGCAGACCCATTACATCACGCTCGAATGGACCGCGCCCGGTGATGACGGGAACGTCGGGCAGGCTTCTCAGTACGAGATGCGGTACTCGACCACGGACCCCGCGAACGCCACCGATACGCTCAGCTGGTGGAACAGCGCCACCCAGGTCCCAGGACTCCCGTATCCGTCGTATTCCGGCGGGACGGACCAGGTCACGCTTCAGGGGTTGACGGCGAACGTCACGTATTACTTCGTCCTCCGCACCCGAGACGAAGTCCCGACGAACTGGTCCGGATTCTCGAACGTGGCATTCGGGCAACCGAACACCTGCATCATCCCGAATCAGACACCACAGTCCTTCACCGTGGTGAACGACTCCGACGAGGCGCTCCTCACGTGGTCCGGCGTCCCGGACGCTTCGGCGCAGGCGCTCGAGGTGTGGCGAGGCACCGGCCTCACGGGTGCGCTGTCCCGAGTGGCCTCGCTGCCGGCCTCGGATACGACCTTTCGCGACGACCCCGGATACGGCACGTACCGGTACCAGGTCCGCTGGGTGAGCGGCTGCGGAAACGGGCCCGCGTCCCCGACCGTCCCGATCACGTTCACGGCGCCCACGCAACCCACCGGTCCCCAGGCCGGAGTCCAGGCGCGGCCGAATCCCTCGAGCGGCCCGGTCTCGTTCGTGGTGACGGTTCCCGGTTCGGGATCCACGACGGTGATTCTCCGGCTCTACGATTCCACCGGGCGCATGACGGCCGTCGTCGCGGATGCGGCGTACCCGCCCGGAGAGCACACGGTCCTCTGGCCGCGCACCTCCTCGAGCGGTGACCGCGTCGCGCCGGGCTACTACGAGCTGATCGGCAAGATCGGCACGACCCGCGTGCGCGAGCGGCTCGTCCTCCTTCCGTAGCGCGCCAAGGGGACGATCGCGTCCCCGTCAGCGCTCCGCACTTCTCCGCTCTTCTCCGCTCTTCCAGGTGTGCGTCCAGCGCGCCCTCCGGTGCAGAATCCGTGTCGCGTTCCGCCCTGTGAATCGCCTCGCTTCGTCGCTCCGCTGTCCCGCAGCACGTTAACCGGCCTCGCGCCCGTGCCGGATGCACGAGACCGGTGGCACCGCTCCTGCTCTGTCGCGCCCCGGGTCAGGGCCGCTCCCATCCAATTCGACAACCGATGCAGTCGTACCACCAGCAGGGGAGGGCGTCTTCATGCATCCACGTCACCGCACCCCGCGTGCCGGCCTCGCGCGCACGCCACGACTCGCACTCGTTCTCGCTCTCGTCGCGCTGATGTGCGGGTTGGCCGCTCCTGCCGCGGCGCAGACCAGCGCGGACTCGAGCGTCGTCCTCCTCTGGACCGCACCCGGCGACGACGGCAACGTCGGGCGCGCGGCGACGTATCAGATGCGGTATCGCACCTCCAACGTCTCCGGCACCGACACGCTGACCTGGTGGAATGCCGCGACGCCCGTGACCGGCCTCCCCACGCCGAGCATCGCCGGCGCGACGGACTCGATGCGCGTGCGCGGGTTGACGCCGCTGACCACCTACTACTTCATCATCCGCACCGCCGACGAGGTGCCGAACTGGTCGGCCTTCTCGAACATCGCCGTCAAGACGACGAGCGGCGACCTGACGGCCCCCGCGGCCGTCGCGGACCTCACCGTCACGGGCCAGACGGGAACCTCCCTCGCGCTGCGCTGGACGGCGCCCGGAGACGACGGGACGACCGGAACGGCGGCGAGCTACGACATCCGGTACTCGACGTCCACGATCACGGCGGGGAACTGGAACAGCGCCACGACCGTCACGGGGGAGCCCACCCCGACGGCGGCGGGGACGGTTCAGACCTTCACGCTGAACGGACTCCAGGGAAGCCGCCAGTACTTCGTCGCCATCCGCACGACCGACGGCTCGGGGAACCAGTCCACGATCTCGAACGTCGCGACCGGAACGACCACCGACACGGTCGCGCCGGCCAAGGTGAACGACCTCTCCTATGGTCCGGTCCCCCAGGACCGCGAGGACTACGAGGAAGTGGCGGTCGCGGACTTCACGGAGGACCATGCGCGCTAGCTTCCGGGGGAGGAGCGCCCTCGCGGCGCTCCTCCTCTCGCTCTCGCTCGCCGCCCCCGCGGCCGCACCCGCGGCGACGGTCGTGCTCCGATGGACCGCGCCCGGAGACGACGGCATGGCGGGGCTCGCGTCCCAGTACCGGATCGCCTACTCCGAGTCGCCCGCCTCGGGCAACATG
>DASTBC010000242.1 GCA_035712245.1 Candidatus Eisenbacteria bacterium | reverse complement strand
GCGAGCTGCTCCTCCGCCGAAAGGGTCTGCCCGGACTGCCGAGTCACGGAGATCTCCCACCGAAGAGCGGACATCGACGTGGAGCAGAAGCCGGCGATCACGTCGCGACCTCGCCCCGGCCCCACGTCGAGCACCGCGGGGTTGATCTCACGGGGGTCGGTGACGTGAACCAGCTAGCGGTGGAGCAGCGTGTAGAGGGCCTCCATGCCCGTCCTCACCCGCCGAGCCGGGAGGAGAACGGACCTTTCGAACCGCCAGACGATATCGGTCACGACGGACGCGTGGAGCTCCTCGATGGAGCCAAAGTGCTCGAACAGGCCGCTCTTGCTCACGCCCGCCGCCTTGGCAAGCCGTCCGAGCGTGACACGATGCAGGCCTTCCGCCACAGCCATTCGCGTGGCGGCTTCGAGGATCTGCGCACGCATGCGCTCGCCTCGATAGGTCCATCGGCTTGGAGTTCGGACCGGCATCTTGCGCCTCCTCGGAGACTCGTGAGGAGGAGGCGGTAGGAGAGGTGAGAGTGTATCCTAACTCAGGATCTTCCCGCCTTCGGTATCGCGAGCGCGTGGCGCTACTCCAACCCTCCCGACGCGTCGAACCGCAGGGGCTCGATGAAGAGCGTGACCGCATAGCGATCGAGTTCCGAGGCCTCCGCTTCCCCCGGCACGCGCGCCCAGTCGAACCGCACGCCGACGGCCTTGCGGTACTGGAGCGATATGCCGGCGCCCCACGTGTTCCCTTCGACACCACCTTCCTCGTCGTCCACGCGGCCAAGGCGCAGGGCGATCATGTCGAGGATCGAGATCTCGCCTCCGGATCGGACGAGATCGTAGTCCTCACCGTTGGCGCCGGGCGATTCGCCCTTGGTGCGCTCGTAGGTGAAGGCAAACGAGATCGTCGGCGTGGCGAAGTCCCAGAACCATCCCCTTCCGATCCCGGTGGGTAATGCCGTGGTCAGCCTTCCGCTCGCGCCACGGAGCGTCTCCCGCTCCAGAACCCGCACGACGTCCTGGCTGGACGGTTCGCCATAGTTCCGCTCGGTGTAGCCTCCGCCCAGCTCGAGCCTCACGCCCATGGCGTCTCGCGGCGCGAGGAGGGACGTGCCGATCCCGTCGATCGGCACGACCCGCACCAGCGCACCCCGGTCCATCGACTCTCCCGATTCGGTACTGGGCTCCACGCCCCCAGGGTCGAGGCCGTGCGCGATGAGATCCTTCCAGGTGTGTCCGACCGAGAGGGAGATCCGGTCGCGAAACCCGATGGAGCCGAGATTGGAGAGCACATCCAACACGCTCACGCCCACGGAGAAGGAGCGGACCTCTTCATAGGGCCTGACGACGACGAAACCGCCGAACCCGTCGCTGACGGTCTGGGGCGCGTAGTCGAGCCGAAGCCCGCCCAGCGATTCGATCGGCTTTCCCGCGAGCGAGACGCCGATTCCCGAGATTCCGGCCAGAAGTCGGTCGGACCGGAGCTCGACTTCCTGCTCGGGGGAGGGTGCGTCCCGGTGCATCTCGCCGTGCACGTATCGCACGCCACGCACGAATCCGAGCGTCGCCGGGTTCCCCCACTCGTTCGGCTCCTCCAGCCAGAAGACCGCGACCGACGCGCCTCCCATGGCGGCGGTCTGGATGGAAGGATCGAACGCGGCGGCGCGCGAGAGGATGGGCGATGGCTGGGCGGCAACGGGCGCCGGTGCGAGTAGAGCGCCCGACGTGAGAAGCGAGAGGAGCACGACGCGCGCGAAGGGCGCTGGATGCGCCGGATCGCGTGACACGGTCCGCATGACCTGGGTCCTCGGAGGGAGGTCCACAGGGGCGCTGGCGGCACTGAGGATTGTACCCTCAAGGAATACCTCGCGGGCACATGACTTCACCGGGGCGTTGACCCCCGACTCCCCGAAGGGGGAGACTCAAGGGGCCAGCGCCGTTTCTCGTGGAGGGGTTCGATGCCTCAAGCCGGTGAAGGGGGAAGCGGAAGCCGCAATCTCAACGTCGTCGCGATCGTAGCCATCGTGGTCCTGGTCGTGATCGCGGTCATCGCGCTCGCGAGTCGGAAGCCCAGCGACCAGGTCCGGAAGACCACCACGTCCTCGGAGTCGGGCACGAATCCGGGCGGCAACCCGCCGGCCGGTGACGCGGACATCGAAATCAAGGCGAACATTCCGGATTCGGTGACGATCCGGACAGACTGACTCCTAAGGCACGCGCTTCGCCAGAAGGCGGGCCAGGGTTGCGGGCTCGACGGGCTTCACCAAGTGGTGGTCGAAGCCCGCCTCCCGCGTCCGGGCGCGGTTCTCGTCGTGGCCCCAGCCCGTGATCGCGATCAGGACCAGACGCTCGTAGTCGCACTGCTCGCGAATGCGGCGGGCCGCCTCGTACCCGTCGAGCCGCGGCATGCCGATGTCCAGGAGCACGACTTCGGGGCGGAATTCCCGCGCCGCCTCGACCGCCTCGAGTCCGTCGTAGGCGGTGCGCACCTCGTGCCCTTTCGTCTTCAGCATCATGGCGAGGCTGTCCGCGCTGTCCCGGAGATCGTCGACGACCAGGATCCGGCTCCTCGGTCCGGACGCAGGGGACTCGGCCCCGTTTCGCTTCCGCTCCACCGCGGGCCCCTCGGCGGCCGCCGCCATCGGCAGGCGCACCGTGAACTCGCTTCCCTTCCCCAGCCCTTCGCTCGCCACCTCCACCCTCCCTCCGTGGATCTCCACGATCTGCTTCACCAGGGTGAGCCCGATCCCGAGCCCTCCCTGCGAGCGCTCCATCGAGCGGTCGATCTGAACGAACGGGTCGAAGATCCGCGGCAGCATCTCCGGCGCGATCCCGATCCCGTTGTCCCGCACGCGGACGACCGCCTCTCTCGCGTGCGCGCCGAGACTCACCCGCGCGCCCCCTGCGCCGGGCGCGCCCATCACCGTCTCCGTTCCCACGTTCACGTAGATCTTGCTCCCGTGGTCACTATAGCGCGCGGCGTTGTTCAGGAGATTCAAGAATACCTGTGCGAGCCGCGTGGGATCCGCATGGAGCGTGACCGCCTCGGCCGGGAGCACCACGTTGAGCCCGTGTCCCCCCGCCTGGATCAGGGGAACGCTCGCCTCGATCGCGTGCCGCATGACCTCGGCGAGATCGACGCGCTGCTTACGCAAGGGAAGCTTGCCACGGCTGATCCGGCTCACGTCGAGGAGGTCGTCCAGGAGCCGGGCCATGTGCCCCACCTGACGCTCGATCACCTCGCGGCACCATGCGAGCTTCTCCCCGGACTTCGCGTCCCACGTCCCTTCCGGGAGAAGGTCGACCGCCATGCGGATGGGAGCGAGCGGATTGCGGAGCTCGTGGGAGAGCGTGGCGAGGAACTCGTCCTTTCGCCTGTCCGCCTCGAGCAGGCGCTCCTCGCTGGAGGTGAGGGCGGCTTCGACGCGCGCCCGCTCCCGGATCTCCCGGTTCGCGCGCGCGTAGAGCTCGGCGTTCTGGAGCGCCACCGCCATGGGCGCGACGAGACTCTCGAGAACGGCGAGGTGCTCGTGCCGGTACGCCTTCGGCGTGTCGCTCATCACCTGCACGATCCCGACGACCGCCCCATCGAGCTTGATGGGCACCATGAGCGCGCACTTGGAGCCGGGGGGAGCGGCGTCCGGCTTCATGAGGTCCCGCACCTCCCCGCCCGGACCGACGTCGTAGTAGCGGCCGCCCGGATGCTTCACGCGTGCCGTCACGTCCTCGTAGAGGCGCCCCTCGCCCGTCCGGATGACCTCGGTCTGCATGCCGCCGCCCTCCTCGAGATCGATCGTGAGCACGGGGAGCGTCTGGTGATCGAAGCGGCCGCCGCTCACCCAGCCGTACACGCAGCGCACCGTGCGCGTCGTGGGATCGAAGGAGGACACGATCATCCCGTCGCAGGACATCGCGCTCGAGATCAGCTCGCGGAGCCCGTTGTGGATCTCGTCGTCGAGGAGGGTGCCCGAGAGGCGGCGCGCCGACTCGTACATGAGATGCGCGCGTCCGACCTCTTCGAGGCTCCGGCGCGCCCGCACGAGCGACGCGAAGAGCCAGAAGACGAGGCCGAGCGTGGCGTTCACGACCGCGACGAGGAGGAGCTCGGTATTCTTCTCGAGGATTCCGACGAACAGGAGGACGGACGCCGTGACCGCGGCCGCCGAGCCGACGGCAACGGAAGAGATCCATCCGGATGCGGACCGATCTCGGCGCGGGCGCTGGGGACGCGAGGACACCTTCGGCTGACCGTCTTGGTGGGCCACGGGAGGTATTCCTTACGAAAACGTCGGGCGGATGATGGCGCCTCGGGAGGTCCCCTGCAGTGCATGTGTTGTGATCCGAGGCCCGGTGAGTATACCCCCGCGCTCGCTCACGGGTGAGTTCTTTTCGAGGGCCCGGCGGAGAAAGACAACTCCGCAGCGGTCAAGGAGTTGGGGCTGGATCAGCCGCGGGTGTGGACAACCCTTCCCCGCGGCGGACCCGCTGCCGTTCCGTGCCACGGCGCGCGGTCCGGCTCGGGGGTCGTCACCTCGCCCCGCGGATCTGCCTCACGAACACGGTCCCGAGGATGAACCACACCGCCGTGAGCACGAAGACGACGGTGTACCCGAGCAGGATCGAGGTCTCCTTGAACGCCGAGAGGATCACGCCGGTCAGCGCGGGCGCGAGCATCTGCGGCAGCACGAGCGACACGTGCCAGATCCCCATGTCCTTCGCCGCGGCCTCGCCCTTCGGGAGCACGTCGATCGCGAGCGCCCAGTCGACCGCCTGGTACGCCCCGTATCCGATCCCGAAGAGCGCACCGACCCAGAACATGAAGGAGAGCGACGGATTCATGCCCACGACGATGAAGATCACGGACGCGAGCGCCATCAGCCCGCCGCTCAGGTACACGAGCGGCTTTCGGCCGTAGCGGTCCGAGAGCTTCCCCGCCACGAGACTCGTCGGGATCCCCGCGCCGATGATGATGGCGATCAGGTACGACGTCTGGAGCGGCGCGTCGGCGACCTGGATCACATCGCGAAGGAAGAACTGGAAGAAGGTGAAGACCGAGTAGATCCCCATGGTGACGAGCGCGCGGGTGAAGAGAACGTAGTAGAAGTCGCGGTATTCGGCGCCCCGGAGGAGGAACGAGCGCGCGAACTCCCCTGCGCGGAAGGGCACCGGGCGGGTCGCGAGCGGGCGCTCGCGCACACGCCAGACGGTGATCACGAGGAAGACCGCGAGCACGGCGGCAATCACGCCGTAGATGACCGCGTAGTTCGTGGGATTCGAGTCGGAGCTGCCTCCGGCCAGCCTCCCCGCCGTCACGGCACCGAGCAGGAATCCGAGGGCCGTCATGAGCGCGAGCCACCCGCTCGCCGCTCCTCGCTGGTCCTGGGGCACGACGTCGGGGATGAGTCCGGCGTACGGGCCGCCGGCCCAGTTGTTGCCGAGCTGGACGCCGAGATAGCAGAGGAGAAAGAGCACGACCACGGTCTCCCAGCCAATCCCGGCGAACGCCGCCGACGTGAGGGTCCCGGCCGAGAACATGCCGAGCGCGAGCAGGAACGCGATGTTGATGGCGGTGCCGACGATCAGGTACGGCCGGCGCCGGCCGAAGCGACTCGTGGAGCGGTCGGAGAGCGCACCGGCAATGGGAGTGGCGATGAGCGACACGGCCGCTCCGATCGAGGGAATGAGCCCGTTGAAGAGCTCCTTCCGTTCGTCCCCGACGAGCAACGCGATCTGGCTCGGAAGGACGATCGCGAGGAGCGCGCCCCAGTGGAAGTTGTACGCGAGCCAGAAGCAGGAGATCGCGAGGTGATCGGCGATGGTGAGGCGGCGCTCCGCGTCCGGCACTAGACCTCGAGCGACTCCGGGGAGGGCTGGTCCTTGCGGATCTCGCGGAGCGGATTCCCGCCCCACACCGTGCCGGGAGGCAGCTCCTTTCCCTTCGGCAGGAGCGAGAGCGCGCCGAGCACGGAGCCGTCTCCCATCACCGCTCCGGGGAACACCACCGAGGACTGGCCGACCGTGCACTTCGCGCCGATCCGAACGGGGCGAATCTTGAGGACGCCCCGCTCCCCCACGTGCCCGATCACCACGGCATCGCCGCCGAGGAACGAGTCGTCCCCGATCGTCAGCACGTCGAAGTCATAGATATTCGCCGTGTTGATGAGCACGTTCCTCCCGATCTTCGCTCCCATCGCGCGATAGAAGAGGTTCAGCATCGGCATGCCCTTGATGTGGCCGAGGAAGAGGAGCTTCGCGAGGCCCACCAGCGATCCCACGAACGCCCACTTGATCGCGTACGAGGAGATGAAGGGATAGTCCCCCTCGACGCTCCGGAAGCGGACGAGGAGGCGGATCATCACCACGAGGAGCAGGTAGGTGAATCCAAACATCGGATACGCGACGCCGAACGCGAGCGCGAGGAGCCAGAGCGAGCCGATGTCCCAGAAGATCTTCACGAAGAGCACCGCCGGCACCATGGCCGCGCCAACGACGAGGAACTGGAACATCAGATAGACGAGGGAGGCGACCCGCAATCCCACGTCGAGGAGCTTCACGTGCGGATCGGGGAGATCACCGTGGCGGGAGTCTCGGGAGGCTCGCCGCGCTGCGGCGGCTCGCCGGAGAGGATCTCGAGCGTTTCCAGAGGAAGCCAGCCCTCGCGGCCGTCGTCCGTGCGCACCCACGTCCAGCCGCGCAATTCGAGGAGCATCGTGACGAGCGTGCCGGTCTCGACCGCGAGCTCGCGCGCGTCGTAGTCGACGAGGACTCTTCCCTCCTCGCCTTCGCGCCCGCGCACGTAGGGATCCGGCGCCCAGGTCTTCCTCCCGTCGGGGACGCGGATCCGGACCCAGCCCGGGTACACCGGACTCTCCTCGCCGATGTAGACGATGTCGCCCGCCTGGACCTGGACCGGCTGGCCGGGCTCCGGTGCGTAGGGCTTCCTCGCACGGGCGCGCGGGTACTCGCTCGGGGCCATGGTGGGACTCTAGCGTGACGCAGCCCTCGAATACCAGAAGGTCGAGCTTTCCCTGGGCAAGCACTGTCAACGATCCAGTACAGAACTCGACCCGGGGCAAGTGGCTTCTCGGAACACGTTGATTCCGCGCCCGGCCCGGCGGAGACTGGATGGAGGTCAGCGCCAGCCGCCAAGGGGAGAGGAAGGCACCCATGGCAGCGACCAAGACGGACGTAACGGCGGGAGAGGATCACGTCTACCTCTCGGCCGGGGAACTAGAGTGGGAGCGGGCCGCGGAGCCTCCGGGAGAGCTGAAGAGGCTCTTCACCGACCCGGAGGACGGGATGGAGACCCGCCTCGTCCGGTACCACGCGGGCGACGAGACCGGCGGCGAGCCGGGGCTCCTCGGCCGCGAGGTGATCGTGCTCGAGGGGGACTTCGAGGTGGGCGGCCTGCACCTCGGGGTGGGGGATTTCCATCGCGCCTCGGGCGCCACCGTGACCGGACGCACGGAGACGGGCTGCGTCCTCTTCTCCGTTCGCGAGGTGGCGCGCGACGCGGGCACCGGCGAGGCGCCCGACGTCGGCACGCTCGACGAAGCCGTCACGATCCGCGCTGCCGACGGACCGTGGACCGAGCTCGGACCGGGCACGCGCGCGAAGCGGCTGACTCAGGATTCGGTCCACAGCTGTGAGATCTCGATCGTCCGGATGGACGCCAGCGCCATGTTCCCACCGCATCGCCATCCAGGGGCCGAGGAGCTGCTCGTTCTTGTAGGGGACTGCAGCTGCCAAGGACGGCGCCTCGGCCCCGGCGACTACACCCGGAGCGCCGCAGGGACGGAGCACGAGGAGAACCGGAGCGAGCAGGGCGCCGAGATCATCATGGTGCGGCACGGGGTGGGGTGAGGTCCTTCCGGATACATCGTAACGCACATCGGCGCCCCGGCCGTTCTGGCCCAGGGCGCCGATGACCCGCCCAGTGATCCACCCCTGTCTAGGGTATCTGGAG
>DASTBC010000241.1 GCA_035712245.1 Candidatus Eisenbacteria bacterium | reverse complement strand
ACTCCCAGGTCTCGTCCGGGTTGACGGGGCACACGGAGTCGATCGACATCGTATTCGATCCCAAGACGATCTCGTACGAGCGGCTGCTCGACGTGTACTGGCGGAACATCGATCCCACACAGAAAGCCGGGCAGTTCTGTGACAAGGGCGCGCAGTATCGCTCCGCCATCTTCCATCGCAATGCCAGGCAGAAGGCCCTGGCCGAGACTTCCCGTGACGCACTGATTCGATCGAAGCGGCTCCAGGCCCCCATCGTGACCGAACTGGTCCCGTTCCGGTCCTTCTACCCCGCCGAGGAGTACCACCAGGACTACTACAAGAAGAACCCCGATCACTACCTCGCATACCGGAAGGGTTGCCGCCGGGACGAGCGCCTGAAGGCGCTCTGGGGTGCGGAAGCGGGCTCGCATCACCGGTAGTTCTCCGCGCCTGCCGACTCCCGCACCTCCCGATCCCTGGTCAAATTCCTACCACCCGCGCGCGGATTCCCCGCGCGGCCATGTGCCCGTTTCGTTCAAGCCAACTGGCGAGGCATCCCGCTTGCATTGAATCCGGACAGAGGGTCATTCGACGGAGACGCGACGAACCTCCAGGGTCGACCAACGCATGGTAAGTCCTTTCCCGGACTGAGTTCCTGCGCTTCGCCCACTGAGTTCACGTTTGCAGCTTCTTCATCGCTCTGTAAGACCTGCTTTCCATTGTCTGCAAGGATTGCAGACACGGTGCTGCACACAAGGGGGAAGCCATGAACCAAGCGGCTCGGTTCGTCGTCACGTCGTTCGTCCTTGCAGCGGCCTCACTCCCGGCGGTCGGAGATGCGAACGCCGTCCCGTCGCTTCCTCAAACACGGGTTCCCACGACCTACCGTGAAGCTCCGACGGTCGCAGCGCTCCATGTCCTGCCGGCGGGGTATCTCGGTGAACGAAACGCGTTCCAGTCCCGCGACGAGTTCGGTCTTGGCTACTTCGCGCCGAGCGTCCGTGAGCTCCACGAGGTATGGGCGCAGAACAAAGAGCACAAGTCCAAGGACGGAAAGACCAAGAAGGCCAAGCGGAACCGTCCCGCGCTCCCCCCGAATCCCGGCCTCGGCGAGCATCCCAAGAAGGGTTTCGGGGACCCGCCGGTCTCCAACGATCCGGTCGACCACGAGTACGTGAACAAGGGCAAGTCGGAGTACGATCTCCCGCGCGAGACGGTGGAGGTCCCGGAGCCCCCCAGCTCCGCGCTTCTCCTGATCGGGATGGTGGGTCTCCTCCTCGCGTCGCGGCGGAAAAAGGGGGAGTAATCAGGCGCGAGGCGGGATTGCCGTAGCCCGCCCTCACTCACCGAAATCGAGAGCCCCGGAGCGGACGCTCGCGCGGGAGCCGTGTGCCGTGCGCACCTGTGCTACCCTCCGCGCCCATGCCGTTCACGCCTCCGGCTGACTTTCGGGTACCCGATCTCCGATTCCTCGAGATCGGCTGTCTCGTTCCCCACGAGCGCGAGGACCCCAAGCGAACCCAGGCCCTGACGGGAAAGCTCCAGGCCGAGGGGGTGCTGCGAAATCCACCGGTGGTCGCGGCAGCCCCGCAGAACCAGCAAGGCCCGCGGTCGCAACGCTTCGTCGTCCTCGACGGCGCGAACCGGGTCTCGACCCTCCGGGCGGCGGGCTTCCCCCATATCGTCGCGCAAGTCGTCCCGTACGAGGCTCCTTCGGTCCGGCTGTCGACGTGGCATCACGCCCTGGCGGTGGACCGGCCGGAAGAGCTGGAGCGGCGGCTCTCCAAGATCTCGGGACTCTCGGTCAAGGAACAGGACCTGAGCCACGCGCGCGCGCTCCTCGCACGACGCGAAGCCCTCGCCTTCCTGGTGCGCGGGAATGGCTCCGTCCTCTCGCTCCAGGGCGGACGGGACGTGCACCGGAAGAACGATCTCCTGAACGCGATCGTCGACCTCTATCGCGGCCGCCACGCGTACCACCGCGTCACGCGCGACTCCATCGAGGAAGCGCGGGCGCGGTATCCGGACGTGACGTGCCTCGCCGTGTTCCCGCACTTCCTTCCCGAGGAGATCCTCACCGTGGCGCTCGCCGGAGCGAGGCTTCCCGCGGGAATCTCGCGCCACGTCATCGCGTGGCGGGCCCTGCGCGTCCACATCCCGCTCGACATGATGGCGGACCGGGCCCGTGGTCTCGCCCAGAAGAACCGCTGGCTCTCCGAGTGGATGGCCGAGCGGCTGGCCGTGAACGCCGTGCGCTTCTACGAGGAGAGCACGGTGCTCTTCGACGAGTGACCTACGAGACGGAGGCGACCCGGGGGGGACGAAGGCTGAAACCGATCGAGGCTCCCGGCATCGAGGAGATCCGCGCCGCGCGTGACCGGCTGGCCGGGATCGCGGTCCGAACGCCGCTCCTGCGCCTCGAGCTCCCCGACATCCCCTCGGCGCCGGTGATCCATCTCAAACTCGAGAACCTCCAGCCGATCGGCTCGTTCAAGATCCGGGGCGCTCTGAACGCAATCCTGCGCGCGGACCGCGACGCGATCGAGCGCGGCGTCGTCACCGCGAGCGCGGGCAACATGGCGCAGGGCGTCGCGTACGTGGCGAGGCGGCTCGGCGTGCCGTGCACCGTGATCGTTCCCGACGAGGCTCCCGAGGTAAAGACCCGCGCGGTGGAGCGGCTCGGGGCACGGGTGATCCGGGTTCCCTTCGGCGCTTGGTGGCGCGCCCTCGAGGAGCACGGGCATCCGAACGTCGACGGCTTCTTCGTCCACTCCGTGTGCGACCCCGCCGTGATCGCGGGGAACGGGACGATCGGACTCGAGATCGCGGAGGAGCTGCCCGACGTGGACACGATCCTGGTGCCCTTTGGCGGAGGCGGTCTGAGCGGCGGCATCGCCGTCGCGGCCCGCTCCGTTCTGCCGCGAGCACGAGTCTTCGGATGCGAAGTCGAAACCGCGGCGCCGCTGCGCGCCTCGCTGGAGGCGGGCGCTCCCGTGCAGGTGGATCATCGTCCGAGCTTCGTGGACGGAATCGGTGGGAAAGGGCTCCTCCCCGAGATGTGGCCGCTCGTGCGCTCGGCGCTCGCGGGCTCGATCGTGGTCACCCTCGAGGAGACCGCGCGGGCGATCCGGCTCCTCGTGGAGAGGGCGCGCGTGGTGGCGGAAGGCGCGGGCGGGGTTCCCCTGGCGGCGGCGCTCTCCGGACGAGCCGGGGACGGGGTGGTCGTTTGCGTCGTGTCGGGGGGAAATCTCGATCCCGCGAAGCTCGCCACGATCCTCTCGGGCGAGGTCCCCTGACGCGGCCCTGCGAAGCCGGCTAGCTCACGATCACGCCGCCGAACGCGACGCGGCCGAGCGCCGGCGGCTCGTAGATCACATGGACCTGCTCCAGAGATCTGCCGCATACGGCGGCGACGGCTCGC
>DASTBC010000240.1 GCA_035712245.1 Candidatus Eisenbacteria bacterium | reverse complement strand
CCAGACCCGGCGCGCCGCGCGCACCGGGATCGCCGCGCTCAAGATCGCGGTCGAGATGGTGGAGGAGGGGCTCCTCACGAAGCGCGAGGCGATCGAGCGCGTGGAACCGGACCATCTGGACCAGGTGCTCCACCCGGTCCTCGACAGCGCGGCCCGGCGGAAACACGAGCGGATCGCGAAGGGGCTACCGGCGTCGCCGGGCGCCGCGGCGGGAGCGATCGTCTTCACGTCGGAAGAGGCAGCCCGGCGCGGCGCGAAGGAGCGGGTGATCCTGCTCCGCGCCGAGACGTCGCCCGACGACATCGCCGGAATGCACGCGGCGCGCGGGATCCTCACCGCGACGGGGGGGATGACGTCGCACGCCGCGGTGGTCGCGCGCGGCATGGGGAAGTGCTGCGTTGTGGGCTGCTCGGCGCTTCAGATCGACGAGCACGCGCGCACGGTGACGATCGGCTCGAGGACGCTCCGCGAGGGAGCCTTCCTCTCGCTCGACGGCTCGACCGGCGAGGTCCTCCTGGGCGACGTGCCCACCTCGGATTCCGAGGTCGTGCGCGTGCTCACGGGATCGCTCCCCCCGAAGCGCGCGCCTCTCTACCAGTGCTTCGAGAAGCTCATGGCGTGGTGCGACGAGGTGCGACGGCTGCGCGTCCGCGCGAACGCGGACGTCCCGCGCGACGCGAGGATCGCCCGTCAGCTCGGCGCCGAGGGGATCGGGCTCTGCCGCACCGAGCACATGTTCTTCGCGGCCGACCGGATCCCGCACGTGGTCACGATGATCCTGAACGCGCAGCAGGCGCGCGAGGCGCGGCTCCGGATCGAGCACCGCGAGGCCGAGCTGGCCGAGGCGCCTCGTTCGGAGCGTCCGAGGCTCCGGAAGGAGCTCCTGCGCGAGAAGCGGGAGTCGCGGGAGACGCTCCGCGCCTTCGACGGCGCCCTCGCGAAGCTCCTCCCGCTCCAGCGCGCCGATTTTCGCGGCCTCTTCACGGCCATGGACGGGTGCCCGGTCACGATCCGCACGCTGGATCCGCCGCTCCACGAGTTCCTCCCGAAGCGGGACCAGCTCGAGAGCGAGCTGCGGAAGCTTCGCTCCGCGAAGAAGGGCGATCCGCGACGGCGGCGTCTCGAGCGCACGCTCGCGCGCGTGGAGGAGCTGCACGAGTTCAATCCCATGCTCGGATTCCGGGGATGCCGGCTCGGCATCCTGCACCCGGAGATCACGCGCATGCAGGCGCGGGCCGTGTTCGAAGCCGCGGCCCAGGTGTTCCGCGCGGGGAAGCGCGTGATCCCCGAGATCATGGTGCCGCTCGTCGGAGACGCCGAGGAGCTCCGGCGGCAGCGCGCGGAGATCGAGGCCGTGGCGTCGGAGGTCATGCGCCGGCTCGAGGTCTCGATCCCGTACACGATCGGCACCATGATCGAGGTCCCGCGCGCCGCCGTGCTCGCGGACGAGATCGCCGCGCACGCCGACTTCTTCTCGTTCGGGACGAACGATCTCACGCAGATGACGTTCGGGTACTCGCGCGACGACTCGGGACGGTTCCTCCCCGCGTACGTCGACGGCGGCATCCTGCGCCAGGATCCCTTCGTGTCGCTCGACACGAAGGGGGTGGGCACGCTCCTCCAGCGCGCGGCCTTCGCGGGGCGCCGCGCGAAGCCGGGGCTCAAGATCGGCATCTGCGGCGAGCACGGCGGCGACGCGGCCTCGATCGGCTTCTTCGAGGTCGTGGGGCTCGACTACGTGTCGTGCAGCCCCTTCCGGGTCCCGCTCGCCCGGCTCGCCGCCGCCCGCGCCGCGCTCAAGCGCGCGTGACCGTCGACGTCGTGATCCCGGCCCTCGACGAGGCCGGGTCGATCGGGCTCGTCCTCGACTCGCTTCCAAGACCCACGATCCGAAGGGCCGTCGTGTGCGACAACGGGTCGCGGGACCGGACGGCCGAGATCGCCGGCGACCACGGAGCGCTCGTCGTGCGGGAGCCCCGCCGCGGCTACGGCTCCGCCTGCCTCCGGGCGCTGCGCGCGCTCGAGGACGATCCCCCGGACGTCGTGCTCTTCATGGACGCCGACCGGAGCGACGATCCCGCCGACACCGCGGCGGTGCTCGAGCCGATCCTCGCGGGGCGCGCCGACCTCGTGATCGGATCCCGCGTCCTCGGAACCCGCGAGCCGGGGGCTCTCACGCCGCAGGCGCGGGTCGGGAACTGGATCGCCACGCGGCTCATCGCGTGGCTCTACGGCGTCGGGTACACGGACCTCGGACCGTTTCGCGCGATCCGGTACCTCTCGCTCCTGGAGCTCGGGATGCGCGACCCGGACTTCGGGTGGACGGTGGAGATGCAGGTCAAGGCCGCGCGGTCGGGGCTCCGGGCCGTGGAGGTGCCGGTGCGGTACCGGCGCCGGATCGGGCGCTCGAAGATCTCCGGAACCCTCGCCGGCGCCACGGCGGCCGGGGTGAAGATCCTGGGCGTCATCGCGCGCGACGCGGCGGCCCGCGGCAAGCCGGTCGCGCCCCGTTGATTTTCCGGCGAGACGCGGGGTAGACTTCCGCCATCTTGCGACCCCCCCGGTTCACCCCGACCCGCGTCTCGGTCTTCCTGCTCCTCGTGGCCCTCGCGCTCGTTCTCGTGGGGTACACGCCGCCGCCTCTCTTCCGGCAGGACATGAACCTCCAGGAGGCGGCAACCTGCAAGAACTGCCACCTGGGCATCACCGAGCAGTGGGAACTGTCGGCGCACTCCAAGTCGGAGCGGTCGAACAACCAGCTCTTCGGCAGGATGTACTTCCAGTCCCTCCGGATCACGCGCGGCGCCACGATGGTGAGCTGCGGCCCGTGTCACGAGCCGACCACCTTCGTGAACCAGGACTTCAACTTCATCCGGGACGTGAGCAAGGAAGGCGTGACCTGCGTCTTCTGCCACATGGTGTCCGGCCCGGGTCCCTCGACCGGGAACCCGCCGCTCGAGATCGATCCGTCGAAGTACTACGGCACCATCCGCACGCCCGTCCCGACGACCTCCCACCAGTCGGCGTACTCGTCGTACTACACGCACTCCGGGTACTGCGGCTCGTGCCACGAGTACAAGAACCAGAACGGCGTGGTCATCTCCGAGACCTATACCGAGTGGAAGGCGTCCGGGTACGCGAAGCAGGGGATCACCTGCCAGAAGTGCCACATGCCGGGCGGGCCGGGACGGAACTCGGTCGAGGGTCCTCCCAGGCCCCGCGTCGCCAACCACACGTTCGATCCGAACGTCCTGTACGCGGCTCGGCCGAACGCCGCCGCCACGGTGAAGGTCCAGGGAGCGAAGATCGGCGGGGACTCGCTCCGCGTGTCGGTCGTCGTGACGAACACGGGATGGGGCCACTCGCTTCCGACCGGCAACGACCAGAATCTCGCCCTGATCCGACTCCGCGTGCTCTCCGGGTCGGGGGCGATCGTGTGGGAGAACGATCCCTTCGCGGACTGGAACACGTCGATCTTCGGTGTCATCCTCGAGGATGAGCTGGGCAACTGGCCCGCGGAGACGTGGACCGCGACGAGGGTGATCTCGAACCGGCGGATCAAGGCCGGCGGGAGCGCCACCGCGCGGTACCGGATCCCGCTGGAGTCCCACACGGGACCGTACCGGGTCGAGGCCCAGCTCCTCTTCCGCCGCGCGAGGCCGCAGACCCTCGAGGCGTACGGCCTCCCCGAGGAGACCTACGGCACGGAGCGCGTCCTGGCGGAGGGCTCGGTCCGGATACCCTAGCCGGAGACGGGGGGAACGCGATGTTCGCCGAGGATCTCCTGCGCGAAGTCCGCCGCGACGGCTTCGCACTCCCCTCGGTCGCGCGCTATCTGAAGCGCGTCTCCTCCCGGATCGCGCGAAAGCTCTCCGAGGAGCCGGCGCTCGTCCGCTCGATGGCGGCGACCTCGTTCCTCCTCTTCGCCGTCGAGTTCGGCGGCGCGCTCCTCCTCACCTGGGCGTTCGGGCGCCGCGTCGGCATCCCGTACCTCGTCGCGTCGAGCGTGATCCTCCTCCTCGCGTCGCTCTGGATCCTGATCCACATCGGTCTCGGACTCGGAACCCTGCGCGGGCGGCTTCCCACCGCGGGCCTTCCGCTCCGCCGGATCCCGTTTCCCGTCGCGCTCACGCTCCTCCGTCTCGTCTCGGTGCCGGCGATCGTGCTCCTGATCCGCGAGCACGCGTGGGTGGCCGTCGTCTGGCTCTTCACCGCGAGCGCGCTCACGGACGTGCTGGACGGAGTCGCGGCGCGCGCGCTTCGCGCCGAGTCCGAGATCGGGTCCGTGCTCGATCCCGCGGTGGACGTGTTCTTCAACGTCGCGGTGTTCGCCGCGCTCGCCGTATGGGGCATCCTCCCCTGGTGGGTGAGCGGCCTCATGCTGGTGCGGTACGCGCTGCTCGCGCTCGGCACCTGCTACCTGTACCTCTTCCA
>DASTBC010000239.1 GCA_035712245.1 Candidatus Eisenbacteria bacterium | reverse complement strand
CGCGGCGAAGGTGAGGAGGGTCTCCTGGGAGCCCTCGATCACCTCGAGATCGATCGCGGTCGCGAGGAAGATCCGGTCCACGAACGCGTCGCGGTTCAGCGCGGCGCGCACGGCGCTCGTCGCCACGGCGCGCGTGTGGGTCACGTGATAGGTGTCCATGAGCGCGCGGTACTGGCGCAGAATGTTCACGGCCTTCTGGATGCTCGACGCGCTGAGCGTGCCCGTCCTGAAGGTCTCGCGCCCGAGCGCGAGCGGGCGCTCGAGCTGCTCGAGGGTCCTCACGCTGCCGTCGGGACGGAGCTCGGCGATGAGCATGCGGATCCCGCTCGCGCCGACGTCGATGACCGACATGACGGGAGGCGCCGCGGCGGCGGCCGTTCCCGCGGCGGGAGTCACGAGCGCGTCCGTCACGAGCCCACCACGGGCTTCAGTCCGAACTCCTGCTCGAACAGGTCGCCCTTGTCCTTCACCGACCACTCGTCGAGGCTCACGTCGCCTTTCGTGCGCACCTTCAACCGCAGCTCGGATCCGCGCTGCTTCACGCGCACCGCGCCGACCCGCTGGCGATGATCGTGATCGAGCGCGTCCGCGACACGCAGGATCGCCGCGAGGAGCCGGACGCGGTCCTGATCCTTGGAGGAGAGCTCGGCGTACGCCTCGTGGCTCGCGTCGGGCGGCGCCTTGCGGTGGTAGCGCGCCACGTTGGCCACGACCCGCAGCTCGGAGTCGGTCACGCCGAGGATCGGGCTCTGCGAGATGATGTAGTAGGAGTGCCGGTGATGGCCCGGGGCGCTGATGAAGTTCCCGACCTCATGGAGCAGCGCCGCCAGCTCCAGCAACAGCCGGTCCCGCTTTCCGAGCCCGTGCATCGACTTCAGCTGGTCGAAGAGGGAGATCGCGAGCGCCGAGACCCGGTTCGCGTGCTTGGGCTCCACGTCGTACTTCTTCATGATCGCGAGCACCGAGTTCCGGGTCTGCGAGACCTCGAGCTCCTTCTTCCCCTCCGCTCGCGCGGCACGCGCGACGTCGATCAGAACGCCGTCCACCAATCCCACGAACGGAACCCAGATCTCCTTGGCGCGGACCCGCTTCGCCACGTACTCGAAGATCGCGCCCGCGGGAACGATCACGTCGGCGCGGTCCGGGCGGAGGTCGTACTCCTTGGCGCGCTCCTCGGGCTCCAGCTTCGAGAGCTGTCCGAGCATGCGCGTGAGGCGCGGGAGGGTGACCCGGGCGGGCTCACGATCCTCGTTCGACTTGGAGGCTCCGTTCTTCGAGCCGTTGGAGGACGTGATCTCGGCGAGGGCTTCGATGTTGCCCCCGGTGCCGACGAGACGGGTCAGCGGCCGCCGCTTGAAGAAGTCGAGGATCGGGAACCGCGACGAGTCCAGGGTCGCCCGGACCATCTTGTAGACGCGCTCGGGCGGACCCTCGCCGGCGCGCTCGAGGAGCCGCACGCCCCCGACGTCGTGGGACTCCACCACCAGGATCTCCCCGTGGCCCAGGATCGCGATCTCGCTCGAGCCGCCGCCCACGTCCAGGATCATCGAGAGCCCGCGCTCGACCGCGAGCTTGCTCCGAACGCCGAGCGCCACGAGCCGCGCTTCCTCGGTGCCCTGGATCATCTCGAGCTCGAGGCCCGTTTCGGCGTGGACTCGCTCGAGGAACGCTCCCCGGTTCTTGGCCTCGCGCGTGGCGCTGGTCGCGACCGCGCGGTGGAGCACGACTTCGTACTCCTCCATCTTCTCCCGGAACTGGCGGAACGCGTCGAGCGCGGCCTCCATCGTCGCGTCGTCGATCCGCTGGGAGCGAAAGACGGAGTCCCCGAGGCGGACGGGGACGCGCATCCGGTCCAGCACCTTGTACTTGGTCGGGGACTTGAATTCGGCGATGACGAGGCGAAAGGCGTTCGAGCCGACGTCCATGCCGGCGCAGCGGATGGGAAACTTGGTCTTCGATGTCTTGGTCGACGGCATCAAGACATGTTCTCCCCTGGGCGCGAACGCGTCAAGCGCGGGAACCGCAGCCGGTTCCAAATCACCTGGAAGGGCTGCGGGAGGCCGCCGTGTGATAGCCTCGACAGGATGTGCGCCGACGAGCGAGATCACCGGACACAGATCCGCGCCCCCGCCGTATCCCCGGAGGGCGGCGCGGCGCCCCCCCTCGATCTCGAGGGAGTCCGGCAGCGGGACCCGCGCGCGCTCGCGGCGCTCTTCGATCGGTACTTCGACCGGCTCTACGCGGTGGTCTACCGGATCGTCATGAACCGGACCGAGGCGGAGGACGCGATCCAGGAGGTGTTCCTCAAGGTGCACCGCGGCGCGGCGAGCCTGGATCCGTCGCGGGATCCGCTTCCCTGGCTCGTCACGATCGCGGCGAACGTGGCGCGCGACCGGTGGCGGTCGGGATCGAGCCGGCTGGATCGCGCGTCGACGTCGTTCGACTCGAATCCCGCGCTGCGGGAGACCCTGGGCGGTCCGGACGCCGACGGCTCGAATCCGGAGCGGGATCTCCTCGCGCGCGAGCGCGCCGCTCGCGTGCGTGAGGCGCTCGGCAAGCTCAAGCCCGAGTCGCGCGAGGTGATCGTCCTCCGGGAGTACGAGGACCTGGGCTACGACCGGATCGCGGAGATCCTGGGCGTGAGCGAAGCGGCCGCGCGGAAGCGGTTCTCGCGCGCGCTGGACGAGCTGGGGAGACACGTGAACGAGGCGGAGCTGTGAGCGATCCACGAGACCGGGAACGGCCCGACGACCTCACGCCCGAGGCGGAGCGGGCGTGGCGCGCGCTCGGAGCGGCTCGCGAAGCCGAGCCCGCGCCGCCGCGCGCGGACGCGGCCCTCCGCGAGCGGCTGCGCGAGGAGTTCGCGTCGGGACGGTTCGCGGCGGCCGAGGGGCGGGATCCCGCCGTGGAACCCGCGCAACCCGCGCGACCCGCCCGGCCCGTGCGCGAGGACTCGGAAACACGCGCGCGACGCCCGTGGCTCCTTCGCCCGCTTCCCCGCCTCGCCGCGCTCGCGGCGGCGGCGATGCTCGCGTTCTTCCTCGCCGATCTCGCGAACCGCGGCAATCCCTGGATCCTCCTCGAGGCGTCCGGCACCGGCGAGATCCTCTTCGACGGCGAGCCCATTCCGGTCGCGCGCGCCGATCTCATCGCCGAGCGGCTCCAGCCCGGAGTCGAGGTCGAGCTTCCCGCCAGCGCCAAGCTGGAGATCCTCTCGGCGAAGACGCTCCTCGTGGAGCTGACTCCCGGGACCAGGCTCACGATTCCGCCGCCACCGCCGCGGTTCTACGGCCGAAATGCCGAGCTCTGGACGCGGGACGGGCTCCTCCGGATCACCACCGGCCCTTCGTTCGCGGGCGCGCGCCTCGACGTCCACACGCCGGACGCGTGGACGCGCATCGACGGCACCACGGTCGCGGTCATCATGGAGCCGACGGGGACGTGCGTGTGCGTGCTCGAAGGAAGGGCCATGGTGGGACGCCAGAGCGGCGGTCCGATGATGGCCGTCGCGCCGGGACGGCGCGCGTACGTGTTCCGGGACGGAAGCCCGCTCGCCACGGACTCCATCCGCGAGGCCGAGATGGTCTCCCTCGCCCGGTTCCGCTCGACGCGGCTCCACGTTCTGGAAGGCGGAGAAGGCTTGCCCGAAAGCGCCAAGTAGCAGCGGACATTCCGGTTACAAGGACCCCGGCCCGGTTGACCCACCCTCCTCCCGGGTGAGAAAATCAAGAAGCGCCGAAACCTGCCGAATCTCCTTCCACACGCCAGCCGGGGGCCCTCGTGGAACTCTACATCGTGCGTCACGCCATTGCCGTCGAGCGCGGCGACCCCGCCTATCCCTGGGACGACGATCGTCCGCTCACGCCCGAAGGAATCCACAAGTTCCGCCTCGCGGCGCGCGGCCTCGAGAAGCTCGGGGTCAAACCCGCCCGCATTCTCTCGAGCCCGCTGATTCGCGCGCGGCAGACCGCGGAGATCCTGCGCGACGCCGTCGCTCCCGATCTCGAGATCGAGTACACGCCGGCCCTGAAGCCCGGAGCGGAATTCGGCGAGTCGCTCGGGGCGGTCGCCGCACTCGGATCGAAGTCCGCCGCCGTCGTCGGACACGAGCCGCATCTGAGCGGGTTCGCGTCGTACCTCCTCTGCGGCCCCGGACCCACGTCGTCGCTGGTGCTGAAGAAGGGAGCCGCGGCGCTGGTCCGGTTCCCCACCGAGGCCGCTCCCGGACTTGGATTCCTCGAATGGCTGATCCAGCCCGGGGCGCTCCGGAGGATCGCCGAATCGTGATCCTCCCGGAAGGAGTGTCGTCGATGCACTCGGGTGCGCACGTGGAGCGGGAGATGAAGTTCCGGCTCCCGGAGCACGCGGACGCGTCGTCCCTGCGCGAGGCGGTGGAGTCGGCCGGGTACCGGCTCGAGCCCGCGGGCACGATCGCGCACGAGGACCGGTACCTCGACACCGAGGACTGGGTCCTCTATCGCGGCGGGCTCGCGCTGCGCCTTCGCAGCGAGGGCGACCGGGTCCGGCTCGAGGCCAAGACGCTCGGAAGCTCACGCGAGGGGACGATCACGCGACACGAGTGGGCGCAGGAGGCGCCGCATGGCGATCCGCCCTGGAGCGCGCTCCCCGACGGGCCCGTCGCGGCGCTCCTGGGCTCGCTCGCGGGACTCGGCGTCGTGGAGCGGCTCGCCGAGAGAGCGAGCGTGCGGAACGAGCGCGAGTGCTTTCGCTGGATGAGCGGAGACTCGCTGGTCGGCTCGATGACGGTCGACCACGTGACCATTCCACCGTCCCAGTTCCGCGAAGTGGAGCTCGAGCTGGCGAACGGGGCGACGACCGCGCTCGGGGAGGTGAGCCGTGCCGTCCAGGAGCGACTCGGGATCCGGCCCGCGCTCGAGACCAAGATGGCGGCGGCGCTCGCCGCGCGAGGCGTCCACCTCCCCAAGCCCGAGGAGGCGCGGCACGCGCTCAGCCCGGCGGACCGTTTGCTCGAGGTGGCGCACAAGACCTTCGCCCGGCACTTCTCCCGCCTCCAGTGGAACGAGCCCGGAACCAGGCTCGGCGTGGATCCGGAGTACCTCCACGACATGCGCGTCGCCGTGCGGAGGCTACGCACGTCGCTCGAGGTGCTCGCCGAAGGGTTCCCCGAGGCGGTGTGCGACGAGTTCGAGACGGACCTTCGCTGGCTGGGCCGGCGGCTCGGGCGCGTTCGGGATCTCGACGTGATGACCGACCGCATCCTGGCCGTCTCCGAGGAAGCCGCGCCGTTCGAGCGTCCCGCGCTGCGCGTGTTCGCGCAGTCGCTCGCGGTCCGGCGCGCCCGGCGGCGAATGCGGCTGGTGGAGCGCCTCGACTCGGCGCGGTATCGCGAGTTCGTGACGAAGGCGCGCGGGTGGATCGAAGCAGGACCACCGGCCGGGGTGTTGGTGCCGAACGGCGTCATGGCCGCGTACACCGCCGCCCCCCGGGTCACCGGCCGATGGATGGACGCGATGAACGCCGCGTTCGACACCGCGTACCAGTCGATGGACATCGAGGACCTGCACGCGCTGCGAATCGCCGCCAAGAAGGCCCGGTACGCGTTCGAGTACTTCGCGGATCTCGAGGGACCCGCCGCGCTGCGCCGCGCGAAGCGGATCGCGGCGCTCCAGGACTATCTCGGCAGCCACCTGGACACGGCGATCCTCGTGCGGATGCTGCGCCAGTACGCGCGGACGATCCCGCGCGAGGACCTGGAGCTCACGCTGGGCGCGTGGAGCGCGCTGGGGGCGCTCGAGCGGGAGGCGAGGGTGAAGCGGGGCAGCTTGAGGGAGCACTGGGAGAAGGCGACGGCCACGGAGTAGTCGGTCCGCTAGAACGCCCCGTTCTCGTTCGGTGAATCCTGGGGCACCTCGTTTCCGGCCTCCCACTCCTCGATGATCCAACCGTCCTGGAAGCGGAGAATGTGGACCACCGCGATGTCCGGCGCGTTCGGATCGGCGCGCCGGATCCGGGAGTGCACGGCGACCAGGTCGCCATCTTCCAGCACCCGCTTCACCTCGATGGACTTGTTGGGTGAAGCGACGGCCGCTTCCTCCATGGCTCGCTGCAGGGACTCCCGGTCCCCCGGGAAGTACGGATTGTGGTGGTGAAAGTCGGGGTGCACGTACCGCTGGTAGGCCTCACGGACCCGGCCCGAGGCAGCGGCCTGCAGGAATGCGATGGCCTTCTCGCGGTGAGACCGCGGACCATCCACGCTGCGATCGTCGTTCATGATCCCTCCTACATCTGCAGCTTCGAAGACGACTCTTCCATTCTAGAACCCTGGACGGTAACGGGATCAGCCGGTATTCTGCCGCGCGATGAAGCGCATTCCGACCGCCGTCATCGTGTGTCTCCTCGTCTGCGCTGGCGTCGGCTGCCTGATTCGCGCGGCGAGCGCCACCTACCTGCCGCAGGAACGGATCCCCACCGACAGTCCCGTCTATCGCGACCTCGAGCGGCTCGCGACACGCTACCGCGTTTCCGCCGCCTTCCTGTACACGCGCCCGATCCGGAGGATCGCCGCGCGCGGATATCTCGAGGAGCTGGCGCGGACCGTTCCCGGGAGCGCCGAGGATCCGGCATACCGGCGAGCGATGCGGTTCCTGGACGAGACGGCGCCCGGCGGCGTGCGGCCCCTGATCCGGGCCGAGGGCGACGAGGGGGAGCGGCTCGAGATCTCGCCGTATGCGTCCTTCCTCTACTCCGAGGACACCAGGTACAACCCTGAGATCAATCGCGATTACAGGGTTGGGCTCGTGTTCGCGGCCCAGCTCGACACGTCCTCGGTGATCGTCGCCGACTTCTACGAAGGGACCGCGTCCCAGGGCGGGCGTGGCACTCCCGATTTCGGCGACTTCAACTCCCTGGTCGAAGGCGTGAACTTCAACTCGTGGGTGAACGAGGCGTACATCGACTTCCCGATCTCGAAGATCCGGTTCCTGTTCGGACGGACCTGGCTCCGGTGGGGACCCGGGCAGACCGGTACGCTGGCACACTCGCACGATGCGCCGGCGCTGGATCTCCTGGGGGCTGGCGCGCGGTTCGGTCCGTTCCGCTACGAGCAGTTTGTCTCGCTGCTGGATCCAGGGCCCCAGACCTACCTTGCGGGACACCGTCTGGACTGGCAGGCGGGCGGCGGCGTCTCGGTGGGACTCACGGAGATGGCCCGGTTCGACGGAACGAGCCAGGCCCTTCTTTATATGATTCCGTTCGTGCCCTACTCGTTCTGGGAAAAGCGACCGAAGACGGGCGGCGTGTCGCCGGACGACTCGACCGGCGAGCAGCTCCGGAAGAACAACGTGATGTGGGCCGCGGACGTCTCATGGGTCGCCGCCCCCGGTTGGCGCGTGTTCGGCGAGTTCCTGCTCGACGACTACTCGTTCAGCTCGGACTACAAGCCGGACATGTTCGGATACCAGGCAGGCGTGGACTGGCGGCGGGCGCTCGGAGGAGCGCTGGGCGGCCCGGGAGGCGGGGCGCTCGGCGCGATGGTCGAGTACACGCGGGTCCACAATTTCACGTACTCCGTCTATCACAACCACGATTTCGAGGTTCACGGCTTCCCCACCGGGTACGTGCTCGGCCCCGACGTCCAGAGGCTCAGCGGCGAGCTGACACTGGAATACGGCGCCAGCTGGGAGCTCGCCGGACGCGCGGAGTGGACCCGGAAGGGCGAGGGCTCGGTGGGTGATCCCTGGCTGAAGGAAGAAGGCGAGGTCGACGCTTCCGAGTTCCAGGGCGTGGTCGAGAAGGACGTTCGGGTGATGGGCCGAGTCACGTACTCGCCGATGCGCGCGGTGCGTCTCCAGGCGACCGCCGGCTACGGCGAGGTGGAGAACTGGCGGCACGCGGCCGGCGCGGATGAGAACGGAGTCCCCTTCACCCTGAGCGCTCGCCTGGAGTGGTGAGCGCGGGGTCGTGACTGGATCCTTGGGAACTACGGAAGTCCCCTGGATCCCATCGCTCGGGCTCGGGTCTCCTCGACCCGACGCTTCAACCCGAGAAGCATCTCCCGGTCCATGGCGTCTCCGATCGGCTCGAGGATCCCGGGGCCAAACGCGACCCGGTTCCTCCATTCGCCGGACAGATCGACCCGGTAGCGGCTGATCAGGCGGCTGCGGTCCTTGCCCAGCGGCTCGACCTGGAAGAGCCAGCTCGCCTCGACCCAGGGCTTCCCTCTCCGGCGGGCTGCCTCGTTCGCTGGAGCGTAGGCGACGAAGTACCGGCCGCGCTCCTTCGCGAGCACGCGGAGCGGCGGCGTCTTCGGGTGAAGCACCAGGGGGTCTCCCGCGTTGATCTCCCACTTGGGATGGACGGTTTCCGCATTCCGGATCCGGCATCCGACCAGGTTCTCCAGCCACTGGTAGCTGTAGAAGCCTCCACGATCCGCTCCGATCTGGGCGACCCACGGCCAGACGTCCTTCGCGGGCGCCTCGATGTCGACTCCGTGCGTCCAGCTCCACGATGGCTTCGGCACCAGGGAGTCCCCGGGATATCGTCGCGCAGCGGTCTTCTCGTCCACTCCCCAGATAGCCCGGCGCTTCTTCCAGAACGGCGTGAGGAGCGACGCCGCAATCACCGCCGCGCCCCGGATCCCATGGAGGACGTCCCTCCAGTCGTCACGCTTCTGGGTTCCTTCCACCCGCTCGGCGAGATGGTGGAGCTGCGCGCGCTCCATGAGATGGTGAATCGGCGCGCTGAACACCGAATGCAGACGGCCGTCCTTCGCGTACGCGACACGCGCGCGGGCGTGAACCCGCGTGCTCCGTCCGTCGAGCGGCTCGAGGACGAAGGCCCAGGTCACGTGCCAGTAACGGGGAGGGCGCGGCGCATCGAAGGGAAGCTGAGTCCCGCGGTCCGGATCCCAGAGCCCTCCGAAGACGAGCGCATGCGGCCTCTTGATCCGGAGCACTTCGAATCCGGCATCTCCGTTTGGCGTCGCCGGGATCAGCTCGCCGACCCGGAGCCGCTGCAGCTCCGGATGGATCTCGCGCGCGCTTCTCTTCGCGGCATTGTCCAGCACGTCGATGCTGTAGAACCCGGCGCGCTGGCACCCCATCTGGACGAGCCACGGCCAGATCCTCTCGGGCGTGGCCGCGACGTCCACCGTGTGGGTCAGCTGGTCCGCGGCATCGGGAAGGAGGTCATCCCCCGCGAGGGGCTCGACGTTCTCCATGGGGCTCGG
>DASTBC010000238.1 GCA_035712245.1 Candidatus Eisenbacteria bacterium | reverse complement strand
GTCCTCGTCCATGGTGCCGATCCGCGGGTTGTTGTAGTGGAACTCGCCGTAGCCGTGGCGCTGGAGACGGCTGGCAAAGGAGTCATCCTGGGCACGGCTTCCGGCGGGTGCGACGACGAGGCAAGCTGCCAGGGCGGCGGCGGCGACGACTCGGGGACGCGGATCCATGCGGGGTACGGTTCCTTTCCAGTCGAGGGCTCGAAGTCGGGTGGGCTTGGGGGTGGGCGTCTGGCGCCGCCCCTGCCCGCGCCCCGAAAGCGTCTCCAACAGGAGACACTCTCGGAACGCCGGGCAGGATGCCGGGCGGATGCCATGATGGCAAGCGAAAAGTGAAGGTATCTTAAGTAAGATACCTTAAGTCAGGGGCGAGTGGTACCTTAGTACCATATCTCCATCGTCTTATCCGACGCGTGAGGTCTCGGCTGAGTGCAGGAGCCGAGATGGTCGTGACCTTCACGGAAGGGCACCGCCAAGGCCTGCCCCAACGGTCCCCGGGGACAGTTCCACCGCGAAGCTTCGACCCGCACTCGCTTGAAAAGAGCGCGTCGTCGTGATACCGCTACCCGCACATGAGCTTCTTCAAGCTACTCATTGGCTTGCTCTTCCTCGGGTTTGGCGGCCTGTTCCTGGCCGCCGCGCTCGGCGTGCTCCCGTCGGGCGTCTGGCCCTGGTTGATGCGTTTCTGGCCCGTCCTCCTCCTCGCGTTCGCGCTCGTCCTCATCGGCAAGGCGCTCAAGAACATCGCCCTGAGCGTCTTCGCGCTGGCGCTCGTCGCGGGCGCGTTCGTCGCGGGCGGGTACTGGCTCTCGAAGCAAGCCGCGAAGCAGGAGCCGCCATCGCAGACCACCGTGATCGACCTCGGAACTGCGGGGGCGGGATGGATCCAGCTCCGAGGCCGCACGATCGGCGGCTCGTACACGGTGTCGGTGGAACCGGGCCAGCGCGGGAAAGTCGCCGTGAGCGGCCGGGACCTCCTCGGTCGCGAGAGCACGGCGCTCGGGTGGAAGGTCGAGAAGAACGCGGGACATCTCACCTGGCCCGCGAAGCCGGGCACCGGGGATCTCGCTGCGTTCGGAAGCTCGTTCGACGTGCGGCTGCCCGAGCGGGTTCCGCTCCGATGGGACACCTCCAACTACTTCGCGTTCGGAACCGTCGACTTCACGCGCGGCGTGCTCCTCGCGTGCTCGACCCGTGTCGTGAGCTCTTCGGTGAAGCTCCGCGTCGGGGACGGTCGTCCGCGGGAGATCCTCGTGAAGGGATTCCTGTCCAACGTCGAGATCGATCTCCCCCCCGGTTGCCCCGCCCGAGTGGAGTACACGTCGAGGCTCACGTGGCCCTCGCTGCCGGAGGACTTCCTCGAGCACGTGAGCGGACGCGTGAAGGGCAAGGCGGCGTTCTGGACGGCGGAAGGCAAGGGCCCGGTCGTCCGGATTCTCGTGGACGGGCACCTGATGCGCCTGCGCGTGACGCGCGAATCCCGCAAGGAGGCGGCTCTTGTTCGGTAAGGGAAACAGCATCGCGTTTCCGCTCACGCTGATCGCGATCGGCGTGATGCTGCTCCTGAAGGAATTCGGATACCTCCACGGCAACATCCTGCGCTACTGGCCCGTGCTCCTGATCGTGTGGGGCGTGGGGATGATCTGGGCCGCCCGGAAGGGGTGAGCCGCTCCGGCCGAGACTCTTTGGGAACGCCGGACCCCGCCCTTGGGGGAACCCCTCGCTTGCTGCTATGGTTGAGTCAGGTATGAGCCTCGCCCGAATCCGGACGCTGATCCCGGCGGTCTTCGCCCTGGTCCTGTTCCTCTCGGGCCTGGGCGCGGCGCTTGCCCACGATCACCCGACCGGGGCCACCTGCGAAGTCTGCAAGCTCGCCCACGGATCTCCCGCCGATCTCGCGCGCCGGAGCACGGCCCCCGAGCCGCTTCGCGCCGCGGAGCGAATGGCTCCCGCCGCGTCGGCGCTCCTCGAGCACCCCGACCTCGTCGTTCCCCAGGGACGCGCGCCTCCCACCGCCTGATCTCCTCCGAGAACACGTAACCGCGGTATCGCATCACCACCATTCAGGAGGCGACCATGCGCCAGGCGACTCGCGCGGCCGTCGCGCACGCTCTGCTGCTCGCAACGATCTGCGGAGCGGCGGCGAGCGCGTCCGCGCAGACGCAGGACACCGGGGTCGCGCCGGTGCCCCAAGGAGCGAGCCTGCTCAACCCGGCCATCAGCGTCATCGGGTGGTTCCAGGGGGAGGCGGGAGATCAGAACAGTGAGGAAGGCACCGCCGCGTTCGAATTCCGCGAGGTCGAGGTCGGGCTGCAGGCCAACGTGGACCCGTACAGCCGCGCCGACTTCTTCGTCGCGGTGACGCCGGACGGGGTGGACATCGAGGAAGCGACGCTGACGCTCTTCTCCTTGCCGGCGGGGTTCATGGCGAAGCTCGGGAAATTCAGGAGCAACTTCGGCAAGTTCAACCGGACCCACCCGCCGGAGACCCCGTTCGCGGACCGGCCGCTCGCGGCGGAGCGGTTCCTGGGCGAGGAGGGGCTCGCGCCCACGGGCGTGTCCGCGTCCTGGCTCGCACCGCTTCCCTTCTATCTGAGCCTCGACGCCGAGGTGACCACGACGCCGGAAGCGCACGGGCACGATGACGAGGAAGAAGCGGAGGCGGAAATGCCCACGGCCTTCGAGCCGTACCGGGGCAAGGATCTCCTCTACCTGGGACGGGTGAGCACGTTCGTGGACCTGTCGGAAGCGATGAACGTGACCGTGGGCGGGACGTACGCGGACGGGGCGAACGGATCCGCCCAGACCGATTCGCTCGGGCCGGTCGAGGCGCTTCGCGCCCAGCTCGTTGGCGCCGACGTCACGTTCCGATGGAAGGACCCCGCGCGCGCGATCTACCGCTCCCTCCTCGCGCAGGTCGAGTGGATGGAGCGCTCCGCCGAGACGCTCGGCGGTCCGGACGAGAAGCGGCAGGGCGCCTTCGCCTGGGTCGACTTCCAGTTCGCGCGGCGCTGGCACGTGGGGGCGCGATACGACTGGTCCGACGCGCTCGGCGGGCTGGAGCAGGATGCGGCGACCGGCGCGCTCGGATTCGTGACGTTCACACCCAGCGAGTTCTCGCTCGTGAGCCTCCAGGGCCGCCGTCAGGAGCTGGAGGACGGATCGAGCGAGACCCGCTGGTTCCTGAAGACGACGTTCAACATCGGCCCGCACGGGCAGCACCCGTTCTGAGCCGAGGGAGTCTCGATATGAAGCCACTCACACTGTCGATCGCGCTGGGCGTGCTCGCCTCCGCCGCGCTCTCTCCGGCGCCCGCGCGCGCGGCGGACAAGCTCAGCGTCATCACCACGACCCAGGACCTCGCCTCGATCGCGGCCGAGATCGGCGGCGACCGGGTGAAGGTGGAATCGCTCGCGAAGGGGTACCAGGATCCCCACTTCGTGGATGCCAAGCCTTCCTACCTCGTCAAGCTCCGGAAGGCCGATCTCTTCGTCCAGGTGGGCCGCGATCTCGAAGTGGGCTGGGCTCCCGGCCTGCTCCAGAACGCCCGGAACTCCCGCATTCTCCCCGGAGGATCCGGGTTCGTGGACGCGTCCGCGGGCGTGAGCGTGCTCGAGCAGGGGCAGCGCGCGGGGCGGGAGCAGGGAGACGTCCACCCCCTCGGCAATCCTCACTACTGGCTCGATCCGGCGAACGGCACCGTCATCGCGAGGAACATCCGGGACGGTCTCTCGCGCGTGTCCCCGGGGAACCGGACCTACTTCGACGAGCGAACCAGGGCGTTCGAGCGGAGGCTCGGCGAGAGCGTCGCTCGGTGGAAGTCCGAGGCGAAGGCGATCGGACTCACCGGCGCGAAGGTCGTGACCTACCATCGCAGCTGGTCCTACTTCGCGAAGGCCTTCGGGTGCGAGGTGATCGGGAACGTCGAGCCTCGCCCCGGCGTTCCTCCTCCCCCCAAGCACATCCAGTCCCTCACGGAGCAGATCCAGGCGGAGCGCGTCCCGCTCCTGATCGTGGAGCCCTACTTCGACCCGAAGCTCCCGAGTCGCGTCGCGCAGCAGGGCGGCGCGACACTCGTGGTACTGCCTCCGTCCGTGGGCGCCGTGAAGGAGGCAACGGACTACTTCCGCCTCTTCGACGTGCAGCTCTCGATGCTTCGCAAGGCGCTCGGAGCGCGGCCGGGCGGCGGGTCCTGATGGAAGCCTTCTCGCTCCTCGTCTGGCCGCTCCTCGCGTGCATCTCCATCGCTGGAATTCACGCGTATCTCGGATTCCACGTGGTCGAGCGCGGCGTGATCTTCGTGGATCTCGCGATGGCGCAGGTGGCGGCGCTCGGCGCGACGGTGGGATTCCTCGTGGGACACGACCTCCACTCGCCCGCGGCGACGTACTTCTCGGTGGGGTCCGTCGTGGTCGGGGCCGCGGTGCTCGCCCTCTTGAAAGCAGAGAAGCGCAGGATCCCCCAGGAGGCGTTCATCGGGATCGTCTACGCGGTGGCCGCCGCGGCCGCCATCCTGATCGTGGACCGGACACCGGAGGGGGCCGAGCACATCAAGTTCATGCTCGTGGGAAACCTCCTCGCGGCCACTCCCGAAGAAGTCCTTCACTCCACGGTCCTGTATCTCGTCGTGGGCGTGCTGCACTTCGTCTGGCGGCGGCCGTTCTTCGCGATCAGCCAGGGACGGACCGGAGCGATGTCGGCGCGGGCGGTGAAGTGGTGGGACTTCCTCTTCTACGCCACGTTCGGGCTCGTGGTCACGCAGTCCGTCGCGATCGCGGGCGTGCTCCTCGTCTTCTCGTACCTGATCGTTCCGTCGGTGATCGCGATGATCCTGGCGGACGGCGCGGGCATCCGCCTGGCGCTGGGATGGGCCGCGGGAATCCTGGTGAGCGTCCTGGGCATGCTCGCGTCCTACGAGCTCGACCTTCCCACCGGGGCCACGGTGGTGACCACCTTCGGCCTCGCGCTCGCGGCGGCGCTGGCGGCCCACTGGCTTCTGGGATCGAGGGGCAGTTCGGCGAAACCGGGCCGGGGCTGAGTGGCGTAGGATACGCGGGCTGAGGATCGCGCGCGCCCGGCGAGCCGCGGCTGGAGCGGCTCCGCGCGCCTGGGACTTGGCCTACCGGAGGGCCCTCGGATGGCTCGGAAATTCTGGCTCGGCGTCGGGTTGCTGCTCCTCATCTGCATCGCCATCGGGATCTACTGGACGAACCGGCTGGACATCCCCAATCCCAAGCCATGGTGGTACGGCAAGGACGTCGTCGTGCGCATGGAGGTGTGGGAGCCCGGGAAGGACATGGCCACGTTCGCCATGACCATGCCCAAGAAGACGCTCGACACGATGTACGCCCTGGGGGTGAAGTCCGAGATCGACGTGGACGGCCGCCAGATCCAGCTCCGTTCCATCTGGAAGGACCTGCAGCGCCTCCCGAAGAACGAGAAGCTCCGGTTCACGGAGGAGGGTTCGATCCTCGTCATGTGGATCGAGGAGCGCGGGGAGGGGGGCACGCCTGGACCGACGGATGTTCCCGCAGGGCCACGGGACGGACAGGCGCCTGTGGATACGGTCGGATCCGGAGCCTAGCGCGGGCCCTTCGAGCGAGCCCTACTCCAGTTTCTTCTTCGCCGGTCGATGAAGAGGTATGAGCTCTCTTCGCGCCAGGTTCTACACGGGCTTCCTGGCTGCGTTTGCCCTCCTCTCCTCGGCGGCTCCGACCTTTGCGGGATGGGAGCCGATTCAGCTCCCGCCCACCCGGCCCGATAGCAGCCTGCGTGTCGTGATGGGTGCGATCGTCGAGAATCGCAGACCCCTGCCATGGTCCGCGATCACCCTCGCGGACTCCCAGCAAGTCGCGTCCCTTGCCACCGCCCTTGCGTCGGAGACTCGGACCCAGACGCTCGGGGATCCATGGGTCGGTCACGACATGAACGCCCGTTGCAAGGAGTACACCGGCGCATCCCAGCAGCTCTCCGAGGACTACTGGATGTACCGGTGCGGGAGCACCGATCCGCAAGGGCAAGCCGATTGGTTCTACTACGACCTGGACCCGGAGCTTCCCCCAACCCTGGAACGCAGGCTCCGAAGCGTCATCGGATCCCCTGAGGCCGACCGCCGCGCGTGGCTTCATGCGTTCCGGAGGGTCGTGGCCGAGCTCTCGAAGGTCTGGAACGTCAAGGCGGTGCCCTTCCGGGGCGACAGCCTCCTCTCCGTGATCCACACGAAGAGCCGCAGGATTCACATCCAACTCGACGAGTATCCGGATCCCCGGGCGCCGAGGATCTGCGTCGATCAGTTCTCGAATCGGCTCTGGGCACGGATGAGCGAGCTCGGGTGGTATGGAGACGAAACGTGGCTGAATCGAGAGTTGTCCAGGGAGGACTCGGTGCGGGCTGCGCGCCGGCGTTCCGACGCGGCGGCCCTGAAATCCAAGGAGCCCGACCTCGCGCGCGCCCTGTCCCGGGACGACCCGGCAAGACGAGACACGTCCGTCGTGTTCGACGCTCTACGCCGCGCCGCCCGCTATCCCGTGGGAACGGAGGAGCGTGACCGGGTCCTGTATGGAGTGGACCGATGGTTGTGGTGGATGTTCTGGGAGAGCCCCGACTCGGCGTTCGCCGTAGGCGTGGACGCCGCTCTGCGTCCGTTTGGAGCTCGGGTCGAGGGGCAGGGCTCGGTGTGGCACTACGAACACGGTCTTCGGAATCACCTCGAATCGCCGCCATGGGCCAGCGAGTGGCGCGAGCGGGTGTTCGTGGACTGGATGGAGAATCTCTGCGAAGTCGCGGGGGACGGTAACGAATGGAAGCAGATACTCGCGCGTGGAACCGAGTTTCTCGAGAACTCGCGCGGTAGCGCCAGCACGTCCGAAGTCCTCCTCCATCTCGCCGAAGCGCACGAGACGGCCTGGTCCGTGGGGATCACGATGCACCCTTCCACGGAGGGTTATGCGGAGTATCGCGCCGGAAGCTCCGAGCACCGGAAACAAGCCATGGCCCTGTACGAGCGATATCTCCGGAAGACGCCCGCGTCACCGGAAGCGGGCGAGATTCGAAGGCGGCTCCGAAGAATGCGTATGAATCTGGATACGGGTTTCTGGAAGTACTACTGCCCCAGCGAGTGTTGAAGCGGGGTCCGCGCACCGACCCGTTAGCTGGCGGCGCCCGGCTTGACGTACTTCGGCTGGTAGAGCTGGACCGTGAAGCCGCCCGGGACCTTGAAGTGGGTGACCAGGCCGTAGCCGCGGTCCTGGATCTCGTCCACGAACTCGACGCCCTTGGCGCGCAGCTCGGCGACGGTCTTCTCCACGTCGTCGCAGTAGAACGAGATGCTGTGCGTTCCGGTGGGCTCGCCCTCGCGGCGCGTGGGATCGGCGGGGTGGCACCCCATGTCGGCCTCGGGGAGATCGAAGATCAGCCAGCCGTCCCCGAGGTCGTTCGCGCGGAAGCCGAGCTTGTCGCGGATGAACGCGCGCAGCTTGTCGGGCTCGGAGGTGTAGAACATCGTGTGAACGCCCCGGATCATCGGGCTCCTCCCCCGCTCGTCCGCCTCGTCGCTACGGCAGGAACCGCTCCGGATGCGCGATCTTCTCGGGCAGGTAGTTGTCGATCACGTAGTTCAGCCCGTGCGCGGCGAGCGCCTGCTGCTCGGCGCGGACTCCCATCGTGATGAGCTGCTCCATCGCCTTCACCCACGCCTTGTGGTGCTGGAAGAAGGGATCATTCTTGATCGCGTCCTTGGCGCGCTTCACGTCGACGTCCTTCAAGGGATGCGTCGGGAGCTTGTAATCGACGATGTCCTGCGGCGTGATCCCGAGGAAGCGCGCCTGCGGCACGCAGAAGAACTCGTTGATGTGGGCGGCGTTTCCGGAGCCCACCTTGAACGTGCGGTAGATGTTCGAGATCCCGTAGGGGTCGCCGTCCACGAACACGTAGACGGGAATCTTCTTCGTGTCCGCGAGCCGCCGGATGAAGCGCCGGCACGCCCGCGTGGGAACGCCTCCCATCGAGACCAGGATGCAGTTCGCCTTCTTCCAGTAGCCGTGCTTCACGAGGCGCTGGAACATGCCGGCGGTCTCGATCACGAGGATGAACTTGGCCTTGGTCTCGAACTCGAGCTCCTCGACGGAGATCGGGATCGAGTAGGCGCCGGAGCCGAACTGGGTGCAGTCGATCCGGATCTTCTTTCCCGTGTCGGGATCCTTGTCCACGACGATCAGGGTTCCGGCGACGTCGCCCCCCTTCTCCTCGGGGATGAAGCCGAGCTGCTCGCGGTTCACCTCGAACAAAGCCTCCACGTCATCCATGACCGTGTCGGACTCGGTCTGCTCGAGGAAACGGGCGTCGTCCCAGTTCTTGGAGACGTAATACGCCTCCCGCTTCGTGGCCATGTCGTCCGTCTCGACGAGGGTCTTGGACAAGGCCATCATCCGGAGCGTCTGCGCGAAGGTCTTCACGGTGTTCACCGTGAGCGTCCGCTCCTTCTTCTTCCCCCGGATCTCGAAGTAGCCTTCCTTCTCGAGATAGCGGACGTTCGCGAGCGAGCGGATCGGGAACTTCAAGGAGGGCTTCTTCTTCTTGAGGATCGACTCCTCGACCGACTTGGCTTCCTTCTTGATCTTCGGGACGACGTTCACGTCGCTCATGGCTGACGGCTCCGTTCCAGGGTGTCCTTCAAGACGGCGCAGACCTTCTGCTTCTGCTTGTCATCGATCCCCAGGATCTCCTGGAGCGCGATCCCGATGTGCGGAATGTACTTCTCGATGTACGAGCGCTTCTTCTCGGCGTCCGCCTCGCGGATTCCGCGGCGGATGAAGATGCCGAGCTTCCGTCCGACGTCCTGAAGCGCCAGCTTGATCTCCTTCATGATCTCGGGATAGGACGCGACAGCCTCCTTCGACTCGGAGGTGAAGGGCACCCACACGGACGCGATGTGCACCATCAGCACCATCGGGCCGAGGGGGAGCGCGCCGCGCGACTGCTGGACGCCGTAGGCCTTCCAGTTGGTCTGGATCACCGACTTCGTGATGGCGCACGCCGACTGCTGGTAGAGGAGCGGCACGCGGTTTGCGAACCGCACCATCGTGATGAGCTCGTCGGCGGGCATGTGCTCGGCGCCGAACGCGAGCGCGGCTTCCACCAAGAATGGATTCCCGCGGTACACGGAGGGCGACCGGGACGTGGCCGCGTAGAACCGCGCCTCGACCTGCTTCTTCAAGCCCTCCAGCAGCAGCTCTTCGCCGATCGGCGAGAGCACGTTCGAAGGGGGCGCCATGAGCTTCGTCGCCTGGATCGCGTTGTAGAGCGCCTCCGCCTGCTCGCGAGCCGCCTTCTGGGTCGTCATCCCCGCCGAGAGGCCCGCGGTGCCCGCGATCTCCTCGGCCACGGCCGCGCTCACGCGCGAGAACTCGCCCGTCAGGAATCCGCGCAGGTTCTTCGACTTCGTGTCGTGGAGCATCTTGAGGAGGATCCCCAGCTCCACGCCGTGCGGGTGCGGCTTGATCTCGAGCGGCGCCTTCGGAAGCTCCTGGGCGACCCGGTCGAGCACCATGCGCTCGCCCTTCGGATCCACGTACGTGATCTGCGCGTGCGGGTTCGCCATCGCGGTCTGCTCGACGTAGCCGTCCACCGAGTGGCGGCCCTTCTTGTAGGTGGCCTCGATCTCGAGCTCGACACGGGTTCCGTGATGCGGCATTCACTCGACCTCGTGATCCGCGACGACGACGGGGCGATTGGCGCGGGTGTCGATCTGGATCTCGAACCGGTGCGCCGGCTTTCCGGAACCCACGCGCGAGATCACGGTGATCGGCTTCCCGGTGGTGAGCTGGCCGTACATGCCTGCGGCCGAGATGCCGATCCCCTGCTGGCCGCGCGACTGGCGGAGCCTGTGGAATTTCGACCCGTAGAGGAGCTGCCCGAAGATCTTCGGGATCTGCGCCTTCACGATGCCGGGACCGTTGTCCTGCACGGCCACGCGATAGCGCGTCTCCGAGATCTCCTGGATCTCGATCAGGAGGTCGGGAAGGATCCCGGCTTCCTCGCACGCGTCGAGCGCGTTGTCGACGGCCTCCTTCACGGTGGTGAGGAGCGCCTTCGCGGGGCTGTCGAACCCGAGGAGATGGCGGTTCTTGGTGAAGAACTCGCTGACCGAGATCTCGCGCTGCTTCTCGGCGAGGTCGGCGGCGGTGAGACGGACGATCTTCTTGGGGTCGGGTCGCGACGCTGCGGCAGCGGTGCGGGAACCCTTCATGGTGTCGGCAGGCTCCGGCACGGCTTTCAAGGAAGCGGATGTCTTCTTCTTCGAAGCGGTTGATTTGCGCGGCATTCGATCCACCTGTGACTGCGCCATAGGCTCACGACCCTCGTGTTCCCGTGAAGAATCCCGCCCCACCCGGCACCGTGCAGAATCTAACCGCTCGGTTGGCGGGGGGCAAGCATTGGACCGGGGGGCTCGGCTGGTTCGGTGGCGTCTCGGCTCGGGGACACGACCTTCGGCCGGGTCCCATGCCCGTATGCAACGAGCCATATCCCATTGCCTTCCGGCCGAAAGGAGCGAGTCGACGTCTCGCTCATGAAAGGGTGCGGCGCCCTGCGGGCCGCCGCGATATGGCGCGCCGCGAAATGGCATATCGCTTGCGGTTCGCCGCAACTCCGACGAGCCACCGTATGCGAGGTATGCCGTGAGCCAGACCCGATCCACGAAGCAGACCCTGTCCTCCATCCTGGTCGACGGGGGAGTCGTGACGCAGGAGCAGGTGGAGGCGGCGTTTCAGCGACAGCTCGAAACGGGGCGCCTGATCGGTGAGACGCTGGTCGAGATGGGCTGCACCAGCGAGGAGAACATCGGCTGGGGCCTCTCGAAGCAGCTCGGCATTCCCTACGTCGACATCCAGACCGGCGCGGCGGACCTCGAGCTGGTGCGGAGCTTCCCCGAGGCCCTGCTCCGGCGATTGCAGGCGGCGCCCCTCTTCAAGAGCCAGGACGAGATCGTCGTCGCCATGTCGGATCCCACGGATCCCGACGCGGTCAGTCAACTCAAGGAGGCCGCGGGACGAAGCGTGTCCCTGGTCATCGGCTGTCCTTCCTCCATCCGGCGTACGCTCGACGCCGTGTTCGGCCCCGAGCGGGAGCCCGTCACGCCACAGCCGCGCGCGCCACGACCGTCCACATCCCCCGCGCACCAGGGCGAGGCGGACGGCACGCCCGCGCACCGGGTCGTGTGGGATCGCTCGGGCTCGACCTTCGTCCTCTACCACGTCCACGCCGCGCGCTCGGAGCGCGCCTCGGAGATCCACTTCGTCCCCACCCCGGAGGGTCTCGCGGTCCTCTACCGCACCGACGCGGGGATCGAGGCGAAAGGCGTGGAACACGCCGACGCCGCGGTCTACCTCCGCTCGCGGCTCGCGCACCTGGGCGCCCCCGACCTCGCTCCCGGATGCGCCTCGGCGTGGGGCCACGCGGTCGTGGAGGTCGGCAGCGACACGACCCACCTCGAGGTCTGCCACTGCCGCACCGAGGCGGGAATCACGACCGTGCTCCGACTCCTCCCGGACGCCAAGGAAGCGGCGGACCTCTCGACGCTGGGACTCTCCCCCATCGGGGAGGCCGAGATCCGGGATCTCGTCGAGGGACCGGAAGGCATCGTCATCGTCCATGGGCCGCCCCGCGCGGGTGGGACGACCGTGCTCGCATCCCTGGCCGCGCTCGCCGCGCGCCCGGAGCGACGCATGGTGGTCCTCGAGCCCTGGGTCCTCGCGCCCTATCCGTCCGATGCGACGCGGATCGCGTTCGGAAACGATCCGCCCGAAGCGCTCGACTGGGAACGCCTGACCGTGGGCCTCGGCGCGGACGTGGTCGTGCTGGACGACGTGCTCGACGGCGAGTCGATCCGCCAGGTGCTCGGCGGCGCGACGGTGGGCCGGCTCGTCTTCGCGCGGACGGACTGGCTGGACCCGCAGCGGCTTCTCGCCTTCCTCGCGAAGAGCCCGAACGGTCGCGCGGTGCTGCGGGACCGTCCCTTCGCGATGGTCGCGCTCCCCGCGGCGCGCCGGGAGGGTTCAGGAGCGTGGACCACTCCGTCCGAGTCCGAGACGCAGGCCGGGCTCCTCAAGGCCACGATCCTCACCGAGGAAGAGCGCGACGCGCTCCTGCGGGGAGGGAGGAGCTGATGCCCGTCGACATCCGAGCCCTCCTCAAGGCCATCGTGGACGCGAAGGCGTCCGATCTCCACATCTCGGTCGGCGCTCCCCCCATCGCCCGCATGCGCGGCGAGATGGTGGCGTTCCAGGCGCCTCCGCTCGAGGCCGCCGACACGCGCGACTCGCTCTATCAGCTCCTCGACGAGGCCCAGCGGTTCCACTTCGAGGAGCACCACGAGCTGGACTTCGCGTTCGAGCTTCCGGGAGTCTCGCGCTTCCGGGCGAACTACTTCGAGCAGCGGCGCGGGCCGGCCGCGGTGTTCCGTGTCATCTCCTCGAAGGTGCCGACCCTGGACGATCTGAGGAGTCCGGCCGTGCTGCGCGAGCTGGCCTCCAAGGAGCGCGGGCTCGTGCTCGTGACCGGCCCCACCGGAAGCGGGAAGTCGACCACGCTCGCGGCGATGATCGACTTCATCAACACCAACTGCCAGAAGCACATCATCACGATCGAGGATCCGATCGAGTTCGTCCACGAGCGGAAGAAGAGCCTCATCAACCAGCGCGAGGTCGGCCTCCACACGAAGAGCTTCGCCTCGGCGCTGAAGGGCGCGCTCCGCGAGGACCCGGACATCCTCCTCGTGGGCGAGCTCCGCGATCTGGAGACGACGGCGCTCGCGATCACGGCGGCGGAGACCGGACACCTCGTCTTCGGCACGCTGCACACGAACTCGGCCGGGAAGACCGTGGACCGTCTCATCGACATCTTTCCCGCCGACCGGCAGGCCCAGGTGCGCACGATGCTGAGCGAGTCGCTCGAGGGCGTCGTGGCGCAGTCGCTCATCCCCACCGCCGACGGCAAGGGCCGGGTCGCGGCCTACGAGATCCTGATCGGGGTTCCCGCGCTCCGGAACCTGATCCGCGAGGCGAAGACCGCCCAGATCCCGAGCGTGATGCAGGTGGGCGCGCAGCACGGGATGATCACGCTGGATCAGTCGCTCAAGGATCTCGTGACCTCCGGGAAGATCACGGCGGCCGCGGCGCTCGCGCGCTCCACGAACCCGAAGCTCTTCGAGAGCAGCGTTCCGGGCGCGGGAGGCGCGCCCGCGGCGGGGCCGGCCGGCGCCGCTCGTGCGGCGCGTCCGGTGACGGCGGGGAGTCCGTAGCGCCCGTCTCGACCGCGGGGCGCCCTCGAGGCTCCGCTTTCGACCCCCGAACTCCACGTCCCTGTTGACTTTGCGGGCGCGACGCGATACGATTTCGCTCTCATGAGACTCACATCCTGGGCCGGCATCTCGCTTTCTCTGGTGCTCTCCATCGCGACGGCTCCAGGCCTGGCCCAGAACGCTTCCCCGCCCGCCGGCAGCGTCATCCTGACCCCCGAGCCCGACCCCACCGAGGTTCCCGAGATCCGACTGATCGGAACACCGTCGCCCGAGCCCTCGTTCGATCGCGGGAGGTTCGACGCCGTCCAGTCCTTCCTCGCCGCGCGCCAGGACGGAACCATCGATCCGAGCCTGGCCCCCCGCGTGCGCTCCCGCATGAACACCTCGGAGGACGTGGCGTCGGAGACGCTCTTCGGACCGAAGGGCGCCACGCTCGCCGCGTTCGACTTCCGCGACGAGGCGATCGTGCCGCAGGAGGACGGGTTCCGCGTTCCCGTCTACGCGCTCTTCACCGACAAGGAAGGCAGGGTCGTGGAGACGCGGGACGAGTCGCTCACGTTCTCGTCCGTGGACGGCTCCTATGTGTGCACCGAGCTGCGCGCGACCAACGTGATTTCCTGGAGCGCCGAGGGCGTTCGAGAAGCGGCCAAGAAGGCCAACGCGGAGTGGGAGCTCGACCGGGTGGAGCGGCATCTCCGCGAATGGTCCACCGACCGGAGCGATCTCGCCGGATACTCCGTTTCGAGCGTGCGGCCGCGGGGAGACGGCTCCTTCCTCGTGCACTGCCTGCGCTACGAGTCCAGCCCTGGCCAGCGCGGGTACCGCCTCGACACGAGCCCCATCGTGCTCCACCGGAGTGGTGATTCGATCCGCATCGGCAAGGACTGACGGCCGGGTTCCCGCCCGGACCGCCAGCGTGCGCCTCCTCCTGTTCGACATCGACGGAACGCTGCTGCGGGACGGCATGGCCGCGCGGATCGCGTTCGCGCGGGCGCTTCGCGAGACCTACCAGACCACGGGGCCGATCGAGAGCTTCCGCTTCAGCGGCATGACCGACCCCGAGTGCGTGACGGAGATCATGCGCGCGGCCGGAGTGGACGAGGCCGTGATTCGCCAGCGCCGCGACGAGTGCCTCCGTCGCTACGTCGAGAACCTCACGACCGAGATCCGCCTCCATCAGGACGCGGTCCTCTTCCCCAACGTCCGCGAGCTCCTCGAGCGTCTCAACAAGCTGGACGGAGTCCTGGTGGGCCTCCTGACCGGAAACGTGCTGCGCGGCGCCGAGCTGAAGCTCAAGCGCTGGAATCTGGAGCCGTACTTCCGGTTCGGCGCGTACGGCGACGATCACGAGGACCGCGCCGTGCTCGCGCAGATCGCGCTGGAAAAGGCGCGTACGCTGTCGGGAAGAACCTTCCGCGGCTCCGACACCACCGTGATCGGAGATACGCCGAAGGACATCGCCTGCGCCCGCGCGATTGGCGCGCGCGCCGTCGCGGTCGCCACCGGATCGGTGAGCCGCGACGCCCTCCTGGCCTCCGACCCGGACGTCCTCCTCGATTCCTTCGAGGATCTGGACGCGTCGTTCCGGGCTCTGTTTCCGTAGCCCATCGGGTCCCGGGCCCCAGGGACCATCCGCTTCGCGCCGCTCGCGGCGGCGCTGGCCCTGCTCCTCGCCGCGTGCTCGGCACATTCGACGCACGCCGCCGGAACCTCGAAGCCCGCGACCGGAGTCACGCGGCCCGCGCCCGGAGCCGCCCCGGACGGCGCGTCCCGGACCGAGCCCGGGAAGCAGCCCGTCACGGTCCAGGGCGTGCGCTCGATCGGCGAGCGGTTCGAGATCGTCACGACCAGGGGCACCCGCGAGGTCTTCTTCCGCGGCGTGAACATGGGCGCCGCCCCGCCGGGGCGCTTCCCCGGCGAGTTTGCGATCACGGACGACGACTACCGGCGCTGGCTCCGCTTCCTCCGTGACCTCCGCGCGAACGCGGTGCGGGTCTACGCGCTCCATCCTCCGGCCTTCTACCGCATCCTCCGGGAGGAGAACGAGGCCCATCCCGACCGGCCGATCTGGCTCTTCCAGGAGGTCTGGACCGAGCTTCCCGAAGGGAACGACTTCTGGGATTCGACCTACACGCGCGGGTTCGAGGACGAGATCCGTCTCGCGATCGACGCGGTGCACGGAAACGTCGTCGCGCCGCAGCGGCCGGGGCACGCGTCCGGACGGTACGAGTCCGACGTCTCTCCGTGGCTCGCCGGCTGGATTCTCGGACGCGAGTGGGAGCCGTACGCGGTGCGCGAGACGGAGCGGCGCCGTCCGGATTCGACGCGGTATCGGGGCGAGTACTTCGAGGTGAACTCCGGAACGCCCATGGAGACCTGGCTCGCGCGCGTCTGCGACACGGCCGCCTCCTACGAGGCGCGGCGATACGGACTCGCTCGCGCGGTCTCGTTCGTGAACTGGCCGACGCTCGATCCGATGCGGCATCCCACCGAGACGGAGCGCGGAGGCGTCGAGGCCGAGCACGACGAGGACGCGTACTCGGTCGATCCCGCTCGCATCCGCGCGCGCAAGCCCGCGGGACTCGAATCCGGATTTCTCGGGTACTTCGCGAACTATCACGTGTACCCCTATTACCCGGACTTCATGAACCTGGACCCGGGATACGGCCGCCACCGCGACCGCCACGGCGTGTGCCGGTACGCGGGATATCTCGCGGATCTGAAGGCGCACACCCGCGGCATCCCGCTCCTGATCGGCGAGTACGGCGTGCCCACGAGCCGCGGCATCGCGCACCTGCACCCCGAAGGGCTGCATCACGGAGGCGCCTCCGAGGAGGAGCAAGGAGCGCGCGACGTGCGCCTGCTCGAGGACATCGTGGAGTCGGGCTGCGCGGGGTCGCTCCTCTTCTCCCTCTTCGACGAGTGGTTCAAGGTGAACTGGATCGTGGAGCGCGTCGAGCGGCCGCGCGACCGGGACCCGATGTGGCTCAACCGGCTCGACGCCGAGGAGAACTACGGGCTCCTCGCCTTCGATCCGCCTCCGGTGGTGCGGATCGACGGCTCGTTCGGCGACTGGGAAGGCGTCGAGCCGTACGCGCGCGCCGAGAACACGGATGCGCGCCGCGCGCCCCTTCGGACCCTGCGGGTCACGTCGGACGCCACACGCTTCTATCTCGCCCTCGAGGTCGCTCGGGGAACGCTCGACTCGAAGGAGCTCGATGTCGGGATCTCCTTCGACGTGCTCGACTCCGCGCGCGGCGACGCGCGGCTGCCCTCGCCGCTCCGCGGCCGGTGGTCCCGCGGGGCGGAGTACGTGCTCCGGATCACGCCTCCCCATACCGGCGTCGGGTCGAACACGGTCCGCGTCCGGCTGCTCGCCGATGACGCGATGAGCTGGTCGGCGTTCGCGCGCCTTCGATCCCGGGAAGGCTCGTTCGGCCGAAGCCGGAAGCCGCTCCGCCCCGTGGCGAACGAGAACGGCGAGTACGTCCCTCTATGGACCGAGACCAATCGGGAACGCGTCTCCCGCGACGGGACGTTGTACCGCGCGCAGTACGTCGACTGGGGGGAGCTCGCACCGGGCGTCGAGCCCTCGCTCGCGGACACCGCCGGCAACGGATACGCCTACGCCTACGACCCGCGGGCCGAGGTGATGACGAACCCGGACCGGACCCGGATCGAGCTCGCGGTTCCGTGGGGACTCCTGGGCGTGGGCGATCCGTCGAGCCGCTCGGTGATGGACGACCGGGACGGCACGAGCGAGATCGAGGTCACGCCGACGGAAGGGATCGGACTCCTCGCGTGGGCGGCGAAAGGGGAGACGGTCCTCCAGGCGCTTGGTCCTCCAGGCACGCGTAACCGCATGAAAGGAAGGCTACTTACAGTCACCACCCCAGCGCGCTCCAATCACTCATGGAACGAATGGGAGGTGCCGATAACCCGAGAGCGTGCAAAGCGCTCCACGATTCACCTTCGCAAGGCCTTCGAGGGAATGGAAGCCCGTGAAGCAAGCCAGAACAGGAACGCAGAAGAGCGCCGGTAGACTCGCGCTCCTTGTCCTCATCGTCGCGCTGCCGCTCCTCGCGACCCCGGCGCACGGGCAGGCGGCTCCCTCGCCGTTCGACCGCGCCCGCGAGCTGATCGCCGAGGAGAAGCGCATCGAGGCGATCCCGCTCCTCGAGGCGGAGCTGCGCGAGCGGCCCGACAACGAGGAGGCGCGCATGCTCCTCGCGCGCGTCCTCTCGTGGGAGCGCCAGTACGACCGCTCGCTCGCCGAGTACCGGATCCTCCTCGAGAAACGCGGCGACCCGCGCACGCGAGCGGCGTACGCGCGCGTCCTCGCGTGGTCGGGACGCCACGACGACGCGATCCGCGAGTACCGGACCGCGATTGCGGCCGACTCCTCGAATCTCGAGACGCGCGTGGGGTACGCGCGCGCGCTTTCCTGGAGCGGCGATCTGGCGGGCGCGTCGGCGGAGTACGAACGGATCCTCGAGCGCGATCCGAGCATGGGCGAGGCGTGGCTCGGGCTCGCCTCGGTCTCCCGGTGGCGGGGAGCCGCGACCGCGTCCGAGCGTCTCGTCGCGATGGCCGAGGAGCGCGGCGCGGACCGCTCCGGCATCGAGGAGGAGCGGAACGCGGTGCGCCGCGCGCTCGAACCGTCCGCGGGCGGCGGATTCACCGCCTCCGACGAGCGGCAGTACGTGCCGGGCGGGGACTACACGCTCGAGACTCAGGGACCGTACGCCCAGGCGCGGTCCACCGCGGGCTCGGTCAATCTCCTGGGGCGCATCTCCTGGATCGGGCTCACCGAGACGTCCGCCGCGGGCGGCGCGCCGACCTACGACCTCGAGAGCGAGGTCTACCGCGGCGAGGCTTCGTTCCTCCGCGAGTACCCGTGGCAGGTCTCCCTCGCCGGCGAGTACCGCACCTTCGAGCAGCGGGACCAGACCGCGACGTTCCCCCTTGGAGAGGACGACGACTTCATCGGATGGGGCGCCCGGCTCTGGCGCTTCTCGGGACGGTTCGCTCCCTTCGCGTCCATCCGTCGCGAGTACGTGCCCATCAAGGATCTCTCCACGACGACGTTCGATCCGGGACACGTGGACCAGTTCGAGACCGGCCTCTCGTGGCAGTGGAGCGGCCGTGGCACGGCGGACGCGGCGGTCTCGCGAGGCCTCTACTCGGACGACAACAGCCGGTGGTCCGCCGGCGCCGGGGTCGCCTACCGCGTGAAGACGCGGGTGCCCACGATCACGGTGGACGGGAAGGCCCTCTTCCGCGACTGGGAAGAGGTCTCCCAGAGCTACTTCACGCCGCTGGAGAGCTTCCGCGGCTCGACGGGCATCGCGTTCGCCGGCTGGTCCGAGCGCGCGGCGCTCGACTACGGCTTCCGCTACGAGTTCGCGGGCCTCACCTCCTCGACGTTCGCCGACATCTGGACGCACGCGTGGAGCGGCTACTCGAACATCACGGCCTTCGACACGGTTCCGCTCGGGCTCGAGGCGTCCTACACGGTCGACAACAACTCGTACGAGACCTGGTACCTAGGTCTCTCCGCGTCGGCACGGTGGTGAGGGAGGCGCGGGAATGATCGAATACTCGACCCTGATCTTCACGCTCCTCCTCCTCCTCGGCATCGTGGCGCTCACGACGTTCGCGGCGATCCTGAACAAGCTCTACTCGAATCGCGAGGAGGACTCGAAGCAGCGCCATCTCGACACGCTGCGAAAGCAGTTCCTCCTCCTGCGCGATCCCGAGCGGAAGGAAGGAGCGCTCACCTGGATCGCGGGAGCGATGACCAAGCGCTGGTCCGAGCTCGCCGCCGAGGAGATCAGCCAGCTCGAGCTCCCGCTTCGCCTGGACGTGCTCCACAAGCTGGAGCAGGCCGGCGTGGTCGGACGACTTCTCAAGGCCGCGAAGAGCCGGCTCAAGTGGACGCGGGCGCACGCGCTCCGGATCCTGGGAGAGCTCAAGCTCCCGCACTCGGTGCCGACCCTCCTCGCGGCGCTCGAGGACCGCGATCCCGACGTCCGGAACGTGGCCGCGCGGTCGCTCGGGCGCATGAAGCTCCAGACGGCGGAGGAAGCGCTGATCGGTCTCCTCGGGAAGGACCAGTTCGTGTCCGCGAGAATCGCCGCGATCTGCATCGAGATGGGTCCGCGCACGGCGCCCCTGCTCATCAAGACCACGCGCGAGGGAGCGCCCAAGGCGCGGTTCTGGGCGGCGAAGATCCTCGGCGAGATCAAGGACAACCGCGCCGTGCGCGCCCTGAGCGACGCGCTCCTCGATCCCGACCCCGAGGTCCGCTCGGCGGCGACGTGGGCGCTGGGACAGATCGGGGATCCGGCGTCCGCTTCCATCGTGGCCTCGATGCTCCGGGATCTCGTCTGGTACGTCCGGGCCCACGCCGCGGAGTCGCTCGGCAAGATCGGGGTCGGCCATTACGTGCCCGCGCTGGCGGGCGCGCTCTGCGACCGCTCCTGGTGGGTGCGGAAGAACGCGCTCGACGCCCTGGTGCGAATCGGCGAGCCCTCCAAGCAGATGCTCTTCCGGGTGCTCGAGAGCGAGGACCGCTTCGCGCGCGAGTGCGCGGCCGAGGGGCTCGCCGCGCTGGGCGTGAAGGATCTGCCCGCGACGAGCCGTCTCGCGGCGGCCGGGAGACAGGGGGCCGGCCGATGACCGAGTGGCTGAGCGGCTGGACCCTCGAGCCCTGGGCGATGGAGGCGATTCACACGTTCTCGATCGTCGTCCTGATCTACTTCAGCGCGCTCCAGCTCGTCCTGTTCGGGCTCCTGATCGTGTCGTTCTTCGACATGCGGCGGCGCCTGGCCCAGAACTTCTACGCGGACTACGAGGCGGTCGCGAAGTCGCACTTCACCTTCCCGATCAGTGTCCTGATGCCGGCCTACAACGAATCGGCGAGCGTCGTCGAATCGGTCCGGTCCGTGATCTCCCTGGACTACCCGCAGCACGAGGTGATCGTCGTCAATGACGGCTCCACCGACGACACCCTCGCGAAGCTGACCCGGGAGTTCCGGCTCGAGCGCCGCGAGTTCGTGTACCGGCGGAGCCTCCCGACCTTCGGCTCGATCCGGGGGATCTACCGGTCTCCCATCGCCCCGAACCTGATCGTGGTGGACAAGGAGCACACCGGGAAGAGCGACACCCTGAACGTGGGGCTCAATTTCTCGCGGTATCCGCTCTTCTGCACGATCGACGCCGACTCGCTCTTCCAGGAGAACGCGCTCCTCCGCGTGGTGCGGCCCTTCCTCGAGGATCCGGACCGCGTGGTCGCCGTGGGCGGACAGGTCCGCGTCGCGAACGGCTGCAAGGTGGAGCGAGGCCGCGTCGTGGAGCCCCGGCTCCCCTCCAACATCCTGGCCGCGTTCCAGGTGGTCGAGTACCTCCGCGCGTTCGTCGCGAGCCGGCTCGGGCTCTCCGCGATGAACAACCTCCTCATCCTCTCCGGCGTGTTCAGCCTCTTCCGCAAGGAGGCGGTGATCGAGGTGGGCGGCTACCGAGAGGGAGTCATCACCGAGGACATGGAGCTGGTGCTCCGCCTCCATCGCCACATGAGGGAGCAGGAGCGGCCCTATTCGGTCGTCTTCCTCCCCGATCCCATCTGCTGGACCGAGGTGCCCGAGCGCGTGGGCACGCTGGCGCGGCAGCGGAGCCGGTGGCATCGCGGGCTCATCCACTCGCTCTGGCTCCACCGCTCGCTGCTGTGGGGACGGCACACGGGCTCGCTGCGCTGGGTCGGTCTCCCCTACTACTTCCTGTTCGAGTTCATGGGGCCGATCATCGAGCTCCTGGGCTACGTCGTGATCCCGATCGCGTACTTCATGGGATTCCTATCGCCGATCTACTTCTGGGCGTTCCTCTTCCTCGCGATCACGTCCGGGACGTTCCTCTCCGTCTCCGCGGTCTTCCTGGAGGAGCTGTCCTTCGGGCTCTACCGCTCGTGGGGCGACTTCGCGCAGATGGTGGGGATCGGCGTCCTGGAGAACTTCTCCTACCGCATCCTGACCCTCTTCTTCCGGCTGAAGGGGCTCCTCGACATGCTGTTTCGCCGGAACGAATGGGGCCGCCAGGAGCGGGCGGGATTCAGTCCGCCGGCGGCTCCCGCCCTCCGAAGCTGATCCGGAGCGGGCCCGCGCGACACTCCTGACCGCGCGCCCCGAACCCCGTTCCACTCTCCCCCTTCACCGAACGCTCGCGGCTCGATATCCTTGTAGGGGCGCGGCTCGATTGCGGATCGCGACGGGGGCGGAACGGAGCGCTCCTCGCACCCGGTGCACCCACGACACCCACTTGCCGGAAGGAGACATCCCGTGCGCCTCCTGGCGCTCGTCGCAGGGGTATGCCTGTGGCTCGCGGCGGCCCCCGCGGGTGCCGCGCCACCGCTCCATCGCCCCGGAACGGCGGCGGACCGGGACGTCCCGCGCCCGCGCGCGTCCGGTTCGATCCGCGCCCTCCGCGCCGCGGGAGTCGATCGCGCGGAGTCCGCGCGCGCCCAGACGGCCGGCACGTACAAGGCCGTCGTCATCCTCCTCCAGTTCACGGACAACCGCGCGGACACGCTGAGCCACACTCCCGCCGCCTTCGAGAGTCTCCTCTTCAGCGTGGAGTCCCACCCGACCGGGAGCTTCCGCGATTACTACCGCGAGGTCTCTCGCGGACAGTTCGACGTGGAGGGCACCGTCACCCGCTGGTACACGGCGCCGCGGCCCTACAGCTTCTACAACGCGGGCGCCGACCCGGGATTCGGGCCGTTTCCGGGGAACGCGCAGGGAATGGTGGCGGACGCGGTGCAGCTCGCCGACCCGGACGTGGACTTCTCCCAGTACGACAACGACGGGCCCGACGGAGTTCCGGACTCCGGCGACGACGACGGATTCGTCGACGGCCTCTTCGTGGTGCACGCGGGTCCCGGAGGCGAGGAGGTCGGGGGCGCCGCGATCCGCTCGCACAAGTGGAATCTCCCGGCCGCGGTCGAGGTCGACGGCGTGCGCGTGTCCCCGTTCACGATGGAGCCGGAGGAGTTCGGCCTCACGTATCCGGGCGCGAGCGCCGGCGATCTCATCTCGGTCGGCGTGTTCTGCCACGAGTTCGGTCACATCCTGGGCCTTCCGGATCTCTACGACGTGACCGAGTCGAGCGCGGGGATCGGCGAGTGGGACCTCATGGGGTACGGGGTCTACACGCATCGCGCCGGCGAGGCGCCGGGATCGTCGCCCGCTCACTTCTCGGCATGGTCGAAGGACCGTCTCGGGTGGGTCACGCCGACCTGGGTGCTCCAGGACTCCGCGGGCGTGACGATCCCGCCGGTGGAGACCTCGGGCCAGGTGTTCCGACTGTGGACGAACGGCGAGGACGGGGGTCAGTACTTCCTCCTCGAGAACCGGCAACCCATCGGATTCGACGCGGGGCTCGTGCGCTCGTCCATCGGATCGGGGCAGGGCCCCTCGCACGGGCTCCTGATCTACCACGTCGACGATTCCGTGATCGGGAACGACGATCCCGCTCGCAAGCAGATCGATGTCGAGGAGGCGGGCGGCCCGGGAGGAATCGTCGGCATCCAGAACCTCGACCACCCGTACGGAGTCACCCAGGTCCAGGATGTGTGCGGAGCGCTGGCCAACGTGGAGGGGAATCGCGGGGACACACGGGATCCGCGGCCGGGCCTGGCGGGGGTCACGTCGTTCGAGCCCGGCTCCTGTCCGAGCAGCGCCAGCATCTGCGAGGGAATGGCGAGCCAGGTGGCCGTCCGGAACATCGTGGAGTCCGGGAGCGACATCCACGCGGACTTCTTCGTGGACGCGATCACGCTCCGCCGGCTCGCGATCCACGTGGAGGATCCGCCCGGACCCGACGTCCCGAACGACGGCGACGGGATCGTGGAGCCGGGAGAGACGATCCGGATCCGCGTCCCCATCACCAACACCGGTTCCGTTCCGACCGGCCCTCTGGTGGCGCGGCTCGAGGCGGAGGTCTTCCTCGCGCTCGATCCGGATTCGATCCTCTATCCCTCGCTCTCCGGAGGAGCGACCGATTCGGGATCCGTGGTCCTCGCGACCGTGCTCTCCGCGCCCGACCCGCGAGGCGGGACCATCACCATGGACTTCCACGGGGCGCCGGGGCTCGTCGACCGCGACAGTGTCCAGGTCCTCGTCGGAGGACGCACCGGGATCTGCGAGAACTTCGAGACGATGCAGCGCAAGTGGACGTCGGTGGCGCTGGGCTGCAACGGTGTCGACGACTGGCACCGCGAGGCGGGCGTCAATTCCACGCCCGGCGGCACGTGGGCCTGGCGCGTGGGGCCCTTCGGGACGATCGGATCCTATGCGCCCTCCCAGGACACGCGGCTCGTGAGCCAGCCGATCCGGCTGCAGGGTCTCTCCGACACGCTTCGATTCCAGCAGCGATATGACGCCGAGGCGCCGTTCGACGGGCTCTCCGTGGACATCTCCACGGACGGAGGGGAGACGTGGGTCCTGCTGACTCCCGTGGGCGGCTACAACGGCGGGGACCGCTTCTCGGGATTCCAGCCCGCCTTCGCTCGCGTGGACGTTCCGCTCGACGGGTATCAGGGTCTCGTGCAGGTCGGGTTCCGGTTCCGGTCCAACGCCGTGAATGGCGGCCTCGGCTTCTGGATCGACGACGTCCTCGTGGAGGGCACGGACGAATGCGCCACGACCGCCGTTCAGGTCGAGCGGTTCGAGGCCGCGGCGGACCCGGGAAGGCGCTCGGTGCGCCTGAGCTGGAAGCTGGATGGCGCCGCCATCTCGGTCCGGATCGATCGCGCCTCCGCGGGAGATCCGCGTCGGAACGTCGCGACGCTCGCGGGAACGGGTCGCGAGGGAGCGTACGAGGACACCGACGTGCGGTCCGGCATCACCTACTCGTACTGGCTCACGGCCGAGATTCCCGGCGAGCCCTCGGCCACCGCGGGACCGGTGCGCGTGGGTGTCACGGCGGGCGTGGGGGATGCTCCTCCCCGCGTGCTCGCGATGAGCCCGATCGTGCCCAATCCGTTCTGGGGGACCGCGCGCTTCTCGGTGTCGCTGGACCGGGACGAGCGTTTCATGGTACGCGTCTTCCGCGCCGACGGGTCGCGGGTGCGCACGCTCGCGGACTCGCCCGGACGAACACAGGACTATCCGTTCACGTGGGACGGAACCGACGACCGGGGTCGTCCGGTCGGGGCCGGCATCTACTTCGTGGAGCTCCGGTCCGGGACCAGGGTGCGCATCCAGAAGGCGGTGCTCCTGAAATGAGCCCTTCGACCACGACCCGAATCGACGGGCCGCTCGTGTACCTGGAGGTGCCGGGGCCGGAGCATCTTCCGGCGATCTGGAAGGTATACCTCGACGCGCCGGACTACTTCGAGGCGCTCACCGGCTCCGCCGACTTCGACCCCACCAGCGTCGAGATGATGTACGAGGACGCCATCGCCGACGACAGCCGCTACTACTTCGCGATCCGGCGCACGGACAACAAGCAGCTCGTGGGAACGGTGGAGGTCGAGGTCGGATCGGACGAGGTCCCGTCGGTCCTGCGCGGGCTCGTGATCTCGCAGGCGGAGCGCGGACGCGGCTACGGGCGCGCGGCGCTCGAGCTCGTGGAGTCGTTCCTGTCGGAGGAGCACGCGGCGGGATCGATGGCGGCGGACGTTCCGGCGGGCTACGACGACGGGGAGCGTTTTCTCGAAGCGGTGGGGTACCGGGAACGGCGTCTGAAGTCCGGCGACGTCCGCTGGATCAAGCGGCTTCAGACTCAGGAGTAGGCGGCCGGGACTCGATCGCCCGGTTCACCTTCGACACGAGATCTTCCACGTCGAAGGGTTTCGCGATCACGAAGTGGACCCCGTGCGCCTTGACGAGCTCCTCGCTGATCGTGGCACCCCAGCCGGTCACGAGGCCGAGCACGGGACGTGCGGTTCCGTTCTTCCGCACCGCCTTGGCCACGTCCCATCCGCTCACGTCCCCCATGCCGAGGTCCGAGAGCACCACGTCGAAGCGGCCGCTCCGGTAACGCTCGATCCCTTCGGTTCCGGAGCCCGCGGTCTCCACTTCGTGTCCGCTTCGCTCGAGCGCTTCCCGGAGCACGCTCAGGATCTCCGGCTCGTCGTCCACCACCAGGATCCGGGCGCGGTACGGCGCCTCGACTCCGGCGCTCTTCGGCACGGACGCGCTGGCCCGTTCCGTCGAAGGGAAGCGCATCCGCACCACGGTCCCCTTCCCCGGTGCGGTGTCCACCTCCACGGTGCCGCGGTGGCGGGAGACGATGCCGTACACCATCGAGAGTCCCAGGCCGTTCCCGGAAGACCCCTTGGTCGTGAAGAACGGCTCGAACATCCGCGTGCGCACGTCCTCCGTCATTCCGATCCCGGAGTCGGCGACTTCCAGGATCGACGTCCCCTGCTCCGACCGGGCCCGGATCACGATCGTTCCGCCGCGAGGAAGCGCGTCCACGGAGTTGAAGATGAGATTCGTGAGCGCCTCGCGGATCTCCGCACGAGAGCCGAGGATCGGGAGCGGCTCCCTGGATTCGAGGGACACCTCCACCTTCACGCCGCGTTTCTCGCTCTCGTTCTTCCACTTTCCGCGGGTGATCTCGACCACCTCCTCGGCGATCCCGGGCAGGTCCAGGACCTCGTGCGCGCGGTCCTCGCGCACGCGGCTGAACTGCTGGATACGGCGCACCGCTTCCCCACCGTCCATGGCGGCCTGCCGGATCACGTTGAGCCCGTTCGTCATCTCGGGCTCCGTCGCGCGCATGAGGAGGAGCTGGGTGCGCCCGAGGATGATGCCCAGGTTGTTGTTGAAGTCGTGGGCCACGCCGGCTGCCAGCTCGCCCAGCGCGCGGAGCTTCTCGCCGCGCATGAGCCGGTCCTGGAGATCC
>DASTBC010000237.1 GCA_035712245.1 Candidatus Eisenbacteria bacterium | reverse complement strand
CACCCCTTCGTTCGTCTGGGGACAGCCAGGGCGCCTCGTCGAGCACCGGATCGACGACATGGTCGAGACCGCCGCGCGCGCCATGGAGCGCCGACAGGCGGAGCTGACGGTCGAGCTGGATTCGCGCATCCGGCAGGCGTTTGACGACACGCGCGAGGATCGCGAGCTCTGTCTCGGCGCCAGGTCGGGGACGTGAACGGCCGCTACCACGAGCCCCGGCCGATCGTCTTCGGAGGTCCGCTCTCGAACGGGGTCCGGACGCTCCTGTTCGCGACGGTCGGGATCTGGCTCTTCCAGATGGTCGCGGGCTTCCTCGCGCAGGTGCGTCTCGAACGGCTCTTCGGGCTCGTCCCGTACGACGTCACGCACCACCTCTTCCTCTGGCAGCTCGGGACGTACCTCTTCCTGCACGGCGGGTTCTTCCACATCCTCTTCAACATGCTCGCGCTCTGGATGTTCGGGAGCGAGCTGGAGTGGATGTGGGGGACGAAGCGCTTCATGCGCTTCTACTTCATCACGGGCGTGGGGGCCGCGATCTGCTCGACGATCGTAGCGCCGAACAGCACGATCCCGATCATCGGGGCGTCTGGGGCGATCTACGGGATCCTCGCGGCGTACGGGATCCTCTTCCCGGACCGGATCCTCCTCCTCTACTTCGTCATTCCGATCAAGGCGAAGTACTTCGTCCTGATCCTGGGCGCGCTCGCATTCTGGTCGAGCCTGAGCGCGTCGGGAGGCGGCGTGGCGCACATCGCGCACCTCGGGGGAATGCTCTTCGGGTGGCTCTACATGCGGACGCAGGGGGCGGGGTTTCGCGGTCTGCGCGGCTTCCGGCTCCGGAATCCGCTGCGGGGATGGCGGGAGCGGCGCCGCAGGGAGCAGCTCAAGAAGAAGTTCAAGGTCTACTACCGGAACACGCGCGGGGAGGAAGACGCGGACGAGTAGGACCCCCAATGAATCGACGTTAGGCCGTGACGGCGACTGCCGATGCTTCCTGAGTGGGAGGAGGCGTCAGGTGATGATCAAGGCCTATCTTGCCGCGATCGCAATCGTTGCGGCCTTTGTCGCCGTCGTGGAGCCGATCGACGGTCAAGCGCATCCTCCCAACGCCTACGTTGTTTCCTACCTGGTGAGTGCGAGTCGTGACTCGAACGACTGGGTGCCCTGGTGGACTCTCCCGATCCATCGAATGCCTCCCCACCCGTGGGAATGGCGTGTCTATGACCCGCGAACGGGTCGTGACCGGCTGTTCTTGAAGCTCAGCTCGTATCCGCTGCTGACTCGCTGGGACTCGACGTACCAATCGGTCGAGTTCATCCAGGGCGACGAGATCCAGCAAGCTCCTTGGCGGTTTGGCGCGGTCCCACGCGTGCTCGCGAAGGTGCCCACGGATTCCTGCCTCTGCGACTTCTGGTCCGATGCCGCTGGTGGAATGCACCTCGTGGACCAGCGAGAAGTCGTGATCCGATCCGAGTCGACTGTCGTTTGGGCGGCACAGATCGGAAGGCGCTGGGACCTGGCGAACCGCTCCCGCCCATGGCAGGTCACCGTAGTGGACTCCAGTGCCGGTGGACACTACGGCGAGTGCTACGTCACGCCCAAACTCGAGGCCGGCGTTCCGAGGCCCAAGCAGTTTCGCTTGGCTGAGCTCCTCATGTTCGGCGTCGGCGAGCGATACACGACGCTCTCTACGGGTGCGGATGGAAGAGACCTGCTGTGGGTGCCTTCTCAGATGGACAGCGCCCTGGGCCTCGAAATAGGAGCGACCGAGGGGGACACGTACCACGCAACAGAGCCGGTCGTGTGGGTGGACCGAGCCCGTAATCGGCGCAGGGTGATTTTACCTTGGAACGAAGCTGATACCCCGGACCAACTTGGATTTGCAGAACGCGATGGAAAGGTACTCCTTGCTACGGAGATCGAGGGTGGTAGTCCGACGGTGCTCGACCTACGTTCTGGCGAGGTTCGATTCCGAGTGGATCGCGTATCGGCGGGAGCGGTGTGGGTGCCCACACCTCGTCCGTGAGTTGGTCGTCCCGAAGGAAGGCAGGGTTTCGATCAACCCCCGCCGGCGGTGGCGGCGCTTCCGCCGGAGCCGGTCTTGAGCCCCGCCATGATCTCCTCGAGCGCCTCCCGCGAAGGCCGCACGCGCTCGAGCGGCAGCGACGCGAGCGGCTCCGGCACCAGTCCCAGGTCCTCGTCCAGCGCCTGCTTCTCCCGATCCAGGTAGAGAAGCCCCGTCACGATCCGGTTCGTAAGCCGGCCGTCCTCGATCACGTCGATGGATCGCTTGCGGTCGGTGGGATCGAAGTCCTGCTCGAGCTTCTTCAAGAGGACCTTCGAGCCGTCGTGGAGTGACACCTCGCGGGTCTCGCCGGGCTCGTAATCGATCTCGATGTTCTCGTAGTGCGGCACGAACGTGATGTCGTGGAGCGGCGCGTCGTGCTCCTTGACCACGGTGTAGCTCTTGGAAGAGCCCTCGTGGTTGTTGAACGTCACGCACGGGCTGATCACGTCGAGCACCGCGGTGCCGCGATGGGAGAACGCGGCCTGCAAGAGCGGCCG
>DASTBC010000236.1 GCA_035712245.1 Candidatus Eisenbacteria bacterium | reverse complement strand
GGCCACGGTCCGTTCCCGAGCGAGATGCCTGCCGAGGAGGCGGAGCGGCTCCGCGCCGCGGGGGAGGAGTACGGCGCCGTCACCGGGCGTCCGCGTCGCTGTGGCTGGCTCGACATGCCGGCGCTGCGGTATGCGGTGCGCGTCAACGGGCTCGACGAGCTGGTGATCACCAAGCTCGATGTGCTCGACGACTTCGACGAGATCAAGGTCGCCGAGTGCTACGAGGTCGACGGGGAGGCGCTCGATCGCTTCCCAGCCTCCACCCGCTCGCTCGAGCGGTGTAAGCCGTTCTGGCGCAGTTTCCCGGGTTGGAAGACCTCGACCGAAGCCGTCCGACGTTGGGACGACTTGCCCGAGGCGGCCCGCACATATCTGGAATGGGTAGAGGACCAGGCTGGCATCCCGATTACCCGCATCTCCGTCGGGGCCGGCCGAGACTCCGAACTCTTGAGAGGCGTCGGCGTCCGCTGAGAAATCCAGATACCTGAAGCAAGATCTCTCGAAATCCGCATGGAATCGCTAGGTTGCTCTTGACCCGAGGCTGCGGAAGAGTAGCCTCTGGCCGTCTTGGACGCGGCACACGCGGTCTTCTCCTGACCGGTGTCCCACCCCAATGCCGAGGGTCCAGGAGCGGTCGCCCAGAGCTGCGCCCCCCGAGTGCAGGCTCAGTGACTCATCGTTCCCACTCCAGGCCATTCGTTCGTCCTAGCGAAACGGACCCATGCGCTACAACTTTCCGACCGTCCTCATCGTCGGAGGCGCCGCCTCCGATTTCGAGGAAGCGATCCGGGCTTGTCTACCTCATGGCTCTCGATGCGACCGCGCGCCGTGGCCCATGGTCGGCGGCGAGCCGTACGGGCCCGTCGATCTGGTGGTGGCAATCACGCGCGATCTGCCTGCTCCGCTCGGCGGTGCATTCGCGCGCCTCGCCTCCTGGCTCGGGAGCCCGGTTTTGGCTGTCGTCGGAGACGACGAGAGCGACGATGCAAAAGACGCCGCAATAGGAGCCGACAGCCGCATCGCCTGGCCGAGCGAGCGCCTCGCGCTCGCGGAACGCCTGAGCCTCCTCGTCTCGTGGCAGGGGCCGGAAGTAGATACCTCGCTCTTGCACGTTCCGGTTTCAGGGGTGCCCGAACTGGTCGGCCGGCACCCGAGCTTCCTGCGATCGATCAGCCGCATCCCGGCCGCCGCACGCAGCAACGTTCCCGTGCTCATTACCGGAGAGACCGGAACCGGCAAGGAGCTCTGCGCCCGGGCCATTCATCGACTCGGCCCGCGGAAAGACCAGCCATTTGTTCCCGTGGACTGCGCCTCACTGCCCGATCACCTGATCGAGAACGAGATCTTCGGCCACGCGCGTGGGGCCTTCACCGATGCCCGGGGCGATCAGCGAGGACTGATCGCCATGGCGGAAGGAGGCACGCTGTTCCTCGACGAGGTCGATGCTCTTTCACTCTCGGCACAGGGCAAGCTGCTGCGATTCCTCCAGGAGCGAACCTACAAGCCTCTCGGTGATGATCGCTTCCTCCACGCCGACGTGAACGTGTTGGCGGCCAGCAATCACGACCTGGAGGGGCTGGTGAAGGAGCGCCGTCTGCGCACCGACCTCTACTTCCGGCTCAACGTGCTTCGGATCCACCTCGAGCCGTTGCGGGACCGCAGAGACGACATCGCGCTCTTGACGCGGCACTTCGTGAAGTCTCTTTGTGCGGAGCGAGGTCTGCCGCATAAGGGTCTGTCGCCTTCCACGCTGGAGCATCTCGAGCGCTACGACTGGCCCGGCAACGTGCGGGAGCTGTTCAACGTGGTCCAGCGCGCCGTGGTCTTCTCCACCGAGCCCCTGATCCATCCTCGAGACCTCTTGATGGCGACGTCGGAGGAAGTGAAAGCGCCGCGCGCCACATTCCGTGAAGCCCGAGCCCGGGCCATCGAGACGTTCGAGCGTTCCTATGTGGAAGAACTGCTCCGGCGAAACGCCGGCAACGTGACTCGCGCCGCGCGTGAAGCCCAGAAAGACCGCCGCGCCTTCGGTCGCCTGGTGAAGAAGTACAGCCTGCGGATCACGCGCGACTGAAGGCGGGTCGTTTTCGACCCACCCTGGGTCGATGTCGGCCCAGCGAGGAAATCAGCCCCCGTCGGGGAAATCGGCCAGCCGCGCCGAATCCACCCGGGGCGTTCCGGGCCCACCCGCGCGCACACCGTCGCAACCAAGCCTCCAACTCGTTGCGATGACATCACCGCTCTCATGCCTCCACCTGGCCCGCGGATTGCCCTACGCGGCTGCGTTGGCGCTTCCGAATGACTGCGACGCAGGAGGCCGCACGGGAGCGCCGGTTCGTGTGTGGCGCGCGTCGACTCGAGGCATGGCCCGGTCACGCGAGAAAGGACGGATTCATGCCAGTCGCCCCGACCTACCCCGGTGTGTACGTGGAGGAGATCCCCAGCGGAGTACGCACCATCGTGGGGGTCGCCACGTCGATCACCGCCTTCCTCGGCCGCGCTCCGCGAGGCCCCGTGGACGAGCCGGTGACGATCACCAGCTTCTCGGACTTTGAGCGCCGCTTCGGCAGTCTCTCGCCTGATTACCCGCTGAGCTACGCGGTCAACGACTTCTATCGCAACGGCGGCAACCTCGCGATCGTTGTCCGGCTCTTCCAGAGCGCGGAGGGTGACGACGGTACGGTGCGCTTCAAGGTGGGGGACCTCACCCTGAAGGCCGCAAGCCCCGGAAGCTGGGGAGCCAAGCTCACGGGCAAGTCCGACGCACTCACCGGCAAGACTGCCGAAGAGGTTCGCACGCGACTCGACCTTCCCGACGATGCCGCCGTCTTCAATCTGCGCATGGAGGACCCCGGAACCGGGGTCATCGAGGTCATTCGCAGCCTCTCAGTTGCGGACAGCTCGAGGCGCATCGACAAGGTGCTCGAAGCCGAGTCCACGCTGGTGCGCTGGGATGGCGCTCTGGACGCGACCAATATCGCCAACCCGACAGGTTCCTACGCGCCTCTCGAGGCCGAGTCGAAGGACGTGAAGGCCAAAGAGGAAGCTCTCCAGGCCGCGAAGGATGCATCCGCTGCAAAACCCGAAGACCAGGCGCTCAAGGATGCGGTATCCGCAGCGGAAACCGCCGTAACCGCCGCCAAGGCGACACTGAGGGCGAAGGCCGAAGGAACGGCATTGAAGCAAGACGTGACCAATGCGTCGGAGGAGTTGAAAGCTGCTCAGGCCGAGCTCAAGACCGCCAAGGAAGCTGCGCCGCCCGATGCGGCCGCGGTCGCGGCCGCAGAGACGAAAGTCGATCAGAAAGAGGCCGCGCTCAAGGACAAAGCTCAGGCGCTGGCGAACTCGATCGGTGGAGACAGCGATCCTCTGGGCAACTCGGAGGACTTCATCGGAGAGGAAGGCGAGAAGTCGGGGATGTACTCGCTGGAAAAGACGGATCTCTTCAATCTTCTTTGCATTCCCGCCGACTCCCGAGACTTCGACGTCCCGCTCGCGGTCTGGTCGAAAGCGCTCAGCTACTGCGTGAGGCGCAAGGCGATGCTGATCGTGGATTCGCCTCGCCAGTGGGGATCGAATGCCGCCACCGCCGCCCAGAGCGCGATCAATGGGCTCGCGCAGCTCAATCTCAATGGGACGGATGCGCGCAACGCGGTGTTGTTCTTCCCGCAGGTGGTGCAGCTCGATCCGAAGAACGAAGACCGGCCCGACACGTTCGTGCCCTGCGGCATCGTCGCGGGGGTCATGGCGCGCACCGACGTCCAGCGCGGGGTCTGGAAGGCGCCGGCGGGACTCGATGCAGGCCTAAGCGGCGTGAGCGGCCTGCAGGTCGATCTCACCGACGACGAGAACGGCCGCCTCAATCCGCTCGGGATCAACTGCCTGCGGACCTTCCCGATCAGCGGCCGGGTGGTATGGGGCTCGCGCACGTTGCGCGGCGCCGATGAGCTGGCGGACGAATACAAGTACGTGCCCGTCCGCCGCCTCGCCCTGTTCCTGGAAGAAAGCCTCAAGCGTGGCACGAAGTGGGTGGTGTTCGAGCCCAACGACGAGCCGCTCTGGGCGCAGATCCGGCTCAATGTCGGTGCGTTCATGCACAACCTCTTCCGACAGGGTGCCTTCCAAGGCACCACGCCCCGGGACGCCTACTTCGTGATGTGCGACAAGCACACCACGACCCAGAACGACATCAATCTGGGCATCGTGAACATCGTTGTCGGGTTCGCCCCGCTCAAGCCTGCGGAGTTCGTGATCATCAAGCTCCAGCAGATCGCCGGCACGATCGAGACGTAGGAGGAGAACGACATGGCGCAGTTCAGCGTGAACACCCAGCCTCAACGCTTCGATCCGTACAAGAACTTCAAGTTCCGCGTGAAGTGGGACGGCAAGTTCGTGGCCGGGGTCAGCAAGGTTGGTGGTCTCAAGAAAACGACCGAGGTGGTGAAGCATCGTGAGGGCGGAGACCCGAGCAGCAGCCGTAAGTCGCCCGGGCGGACCGAGTACGAGGCCATCACCCTCGAGCGCGGAGTCACGCACGACACCGAGTTCGAGAAGTGGGCCAACAAGGTCTGGAACTTCGGCTCGGGCCTCGGCGCGGAGGTGTCGCTCAAGGACTTCCGCAAGGACATCACCATCGAGCTCTACAACGAGGCTGGGCAGCTCGCGATCGCCTACAAGGTCTATCGGTGCTGGGTCTCGGAGTTCCAGTCGCTGCCCGATCTGGACGCCAACGCCAACGCGATCGCGATCGAGCACATCAAGCTCGAGAACGAAGGGTGGGAGCGCGACTACGAGGTCACCGAGCCCACCGAGCCGTCCTTCACCGAGCCACCGAACTGAGCGGGAGCCTCTCGATGCCCACGCCATCCGCGGGCATTCTCCTCGACGCCTGGGAGGAGGGTCGCGCTCGCTCGGACCCGGAACGAGGTCTCCTCCTGCTCGCGGCCGGACTCCCTGAGATGTCGGGCGAAGCCATGGCGGCGCTTCCGATCGGCCGGCGGGACGCTGCGCTCCTGTCGCTGCGCGAAGCGCTGTTCGGCATCGAGCTCAAGGGGCTGGTCACTTGTCCCTCGTGCTCGGAGCGCCTGGAGCTGATTCTGCGGACGGGCGATCTGCGTGCGCGCGGTGAAGCGGGCGCGGCTCGCGACGTGGTGATCCAGGACGGCGCCGAGGTGTGCTTCCGTCTTCCCGACAGTCGTGACCTCCTGGCACTGGCCGGACTCACCGATGCCGGCGCGTTGAGAGACGCCTTGCTCGAACGCTGCATCCTGTCGATCGCGGGCGAGTCACCCGCGCCGATCGCCGCGCTTCGCGAGGAGACGATCGCGGCCATTGAGGATCGAATGTCGGAGATCGACCCCCAGGCCAACGTGGAGATCGCGGTCGATTGTCCGAGCTGCAGCCATCACTGGGGAACGAGCTTCGACATCCTCGACTACCTGTGGGGAGAGCTCGAGGCCTGGGCGCGTCGCACCCTGCACGAGGTCCACGTCCTGGCCACGCAGTACGGCTGGAGCGAGGACGAGATCCTCGCGCTCTCTCCGAGCCGCCGCCGGACCTACCTCGAGATGGTGAGCGCATGAGCGGCTATCTCGGGCAGCTCGCGCTCCGCGCCACCGGCGGCGCTCCGTCGCTGAGCCCGCGTGTTCCGGGCTGGTTCGAGACGTCGCCCACGATGGACGCGCAGGACGTGCCGCTGGAGCCTCCGCCCGCGCGAGCCGCCGTGGGCGAGCCGAGAGAAGTCGTTCGAGAGGTGTTGCGCACGATCGAGGTCCACCTGCCCGCGCCGCCCGCCTTCGCATCGCCGACCGTGACGAAGGCACCGGTGACGGGACGGGAGATCGAGCCACGATCTTCGAGACCTCGGTTGGAACCGCCGATGATCGCGCCGGTCCCGGATGCTCCCAGGATCGAGCGCGTCCTCGAGCGCGAGCGTCCGAAGCGAGAACGGATCGTGGCGAGCCCGGAGCTCGCGCACGAGACGCACGAGCCCTCTCGCGTCGAAGTCGACGCTCACGCCCGTCCTGCGCCCCGCTCTCAGCTTCGACCCGAGCGCGCGGAGTTGCCTCGACCGTCGATGGTCCTCAGCGCCGCCCAGGTCTCTGCGCCGGCGAAATCCGCCGTCGAGTCTTCTTCGATCCCGCCGCCACAGTCGCGTCGGCCTCGCCGGGCCCGGGTCGAACCCCCGGTCGTCGTTCCGCGCGGCCCGCGGCCTGTGTGGGAGGCGCCGACGCCCGTCGATCCGGGGCCGGCGGTCCACGTGGCCATCGGTCGCATCGAAGTCCGCGCCGTGCCGACCCCTTCGCCCCGGCAGGCCCCCGCGGCGCGGCCCGCCGTCGTTCCGCTCGAGGACTACCTGCGCGGAGGACGCCGATGAGCAACTCGCTGGCGATCGCCGCCGTGACCTCGACACTGCGCCACATGATGGATGGCGAGCTCGGCGGCGGAATCAACGTCACCACCCTGCCGCCCGATCGGGCACGCAACGGACAGAACGGAAACCAGATCAATCTGTTCCTCTACCACGTCGAGGTCAGCGGGGCGTGGAGAAATGGCCGCATGCCGCTCCAGACCCGGCCGTCCGAGCCCGCCGAGCCGCCGCTCGGGCTCAACCTGCGTTACCTGCTCACCGCCTACGGCCAGGCCGACGACGACGTCTCCGCGCACGAGATCCTCGGCAGGGCGATGCTGTGTCTCCACGATCGACCCGTGCTCAACCGCGAGGAGATTCGTGGTGCCCTCAACGGAAACGACCTCGGCGATCAGGTCGAGCGGGTGCGGCTCACGCCTCAGGCGCTCTCGCTCGAAGAGACGTCGAAGATGTGGACGGCGTTCCAGGTGAACTATCGCATCTCCGCCGCGTACGAGGCCGCGGTCGTGTTGATCGAGAGTGCGCGCACGACGCCCCGGCCCCTGCCGGTCTTGACGCGGGGCAAGGCCGACCACGGCGTCTACGTCTACGCGAGCATGCTGCCGCCCTACCCGACGTTGTTCGAGGTGGAGATCCCCCGCAAGCAGCCGTCGGTGAGACCAGGCGACATCATCACGCTTCGGGGTCATGAGCTCGGTGGAGACGACCTCGAGGTTTTCCTCCAGCACCGCAGGTGGGAAGAAGCGAAGAAGGCCGATGGCGTGATGGGGGGCACCGACGACGCGATTCGTCTCCTGATCCCGGCGGGAGCGTTACCGGCGGGGATCTACTCCGTGCACTCGAAGGTGAAGCCGCGCGATCAGGAGTTTCCGCGCGAGTCCAACGACGTGACCTTCGCGCTGGCGCCCGAGATCATGAGCAAGACCGTCAACCGAGTCGGCGACGTCGCGACCCTCGAGATCGAGGTCTCCCCGCCGGTGCTCAAGGCGCAGAAGGTGGAGCTGCTCCTCGGTTCACGCCCGCTGCCGCCCACCGATCGAGATGACCCTCGCAAGCTGAAGTTCCGCATCACCGGCGCAAAGGCTGGCGACAAGCACTGGATTCGAGTGCGCGTCGACGGCGTCGACAGCCATCTGGTCACCGACTACGACCAGCCGGTTCCTTCATTCGACTCGAAGTACGAGGTGAAGATCCCATGAGCGAGCACGAGCGCTGGCAGGATGCGAACTCTCGATATCTCTCGGCGGCCCTCGCGTGGCTTCGGTTGCGGCTCGAGCGCTTCGCTGGGCGGCAGGCCAAGGCGTTGGTCGAGCCCGACGAGTCTCACGGACTCTTCGGGCTGGGCCGGTTCTTCCGGCATCGTCATGACGACGGGCCGCCCCTGCTGCCTGAAGGCAACGTCGCCACCGACGGGGACGAAGCGAAGGCTCTGCGCCGCATGGCGGACGCCGAGGCGGGAATGAGCCCGCCTCCCGCGCTGGTGATCCTCGCCCAGCGGCTCGGGCTCTCCCGATTCGAGCAGGACCTCGTGCTTCTCTGCGCCGCGTGCGAGCTGGACACGCGCATCCCCCGGCTGTGCGGCGCGGCGCAAGGCGACGGCTCGAGGCCGTGGCCGACTTTCGCGCTCGCACTCTCCGTCTTCGACCATCCCGCATGGGACGTGATGGCGCCCGAGCGTCCGATCCGCTACCTGCGGCTGATCGAAGCCGTTCCTCACGCGCTGCAGCCGCTGACCTCCAGCCCGCTCCGCGCCGACGAACGGATCATCAACTACCTGAAGGGCCTGAACCACCTCGACGAGCGCCTGACCGGCGTCGTCGTGCCCGCACGCGGGGAAGGCGTGTCCCCGTTACCGCCTTCGCAGCAGCAGGCCGTGGACCGGATCGTGCACCGGCTGGCGCGGCGCACCGAGGACGAGGCACTCCCGGTCATCCAGCTGGCCGGCAGCGACCTGCAAAGCAAGCTCGAAGTGGCCGTGGGCGCCACCACGGCGCTCGACCTCCATCTCTACCGGCTGCCGCTCGAGCTGCTCCCGACCTCGTCGTCCGAGCTCGAGACCTTCATCCGACTTTGGCAGCGCGAGAGCCTGCTGCTGCCGCTCGCGCTGTTCCTCGACGCCCAGGAGTCCGAACGCACCGCGGCCATCGACGCGCCCCACTCGGCCTTGAGCCGGTTCCTCTCCCGGATTCACGGGCTCGTGTTCGTGGCGGTGAGGGAGCCGTGGACCGACGCCGGCCACTCGCCGCTGGTGATCGACGTCGAGAAGCCGACGGTCATGGAGCAGCGTGCCCTGTGGCAGGGGTTGCTGGGCGGGCTCGCGCCCGAGCAATCGTCGCAGCTCGCCGCTCAGTTCCATCTCAGCGCACCGGTCGTGCACGACGTCGCGCGCACGGTGCTCGCCGATCCGGGGTCCAACCGCCGGGACGAGAGTCTGCCGTTCCACCGGGCCTGGTCGGAGTGTCTGCTCCGAACGCGACCACGACTCGACGCGCTGGCCGAACGGATCACGCCGAAGGCCGGTTGGAGGGACCTCGTGCTACCCGCGGCGGAGACGGCGCTGCTCCAGCAGATCGCAGATCAGGTGAGACAACGCGGCAAGGTCTACGAGGAGTGGGGATTCGCCCGCCGCATGAACCGCGGCCTGGGCATCAGCGCGCTGTTCGCCGGCGAGAGCGGAACGGGCAAGACCATGTCGGCCGAGGTGCTGGCGCACGAGCTGGAGCTGAACCTGTTCCGGATCGACCTGTCGTCGGTCGTGAGCAAGTACATCGGCGAGACCGAGCGCAACCTGCGCCGTCTGTTCGACGCCGCGGAGAACGGCGGGGCCGTGCTGTTCTTCGACGAAGCTGACGCGCTGTTCGGAAAGCGCAGCGAGGTGAAGGACAGCCACGACCGTTACGCCAACATCGAGATCAACTACCTGCTCCAGCGCATGGAGGCGTATCAGGGAATCGCCATTCTCGCGACCAACATGAAGAGCTCGCTCGATCGGGCATTCCTGCGCCGGCTGCGGTTCCTGGTGCAGTTCCCGTTCCCTGGTCCCGCCGATCGCCGAAAGATCTGGGAGCGCGCCTTTCCGCCGGAGACATCGACGGACCATCTCCACTTCGAGCGCCTCGCACGACTGAACCTGTCCGGCGGGAGCATCCACAACGTCGCGCTCAACGCCGCGTTCCTCGCCGCCCACGCCGGGACGTCCGTGACGATGCCGCTCCTCCTCGAAGCCGCCCGCACCGAGTTCCGCAAGCTCGAGCGCCCGATCCACGAGGCCGACTTCCAGTGGCTCGAGCCCGTGAGGGGGGCCGCGTGACGATCGTCGTCCACATCGACCGGCTTGTCCTCGACGGGCTCGATCTCGCCCCTGGAATGACCGCTCGCCTCGGCGCGGCCGTCGAGGCGGAGCTCACACAGTTGCTGACCAGGGGAGAGCTCCCCATGGGCATCAGGACCGGCGGGGCAGTGCCCTCGCTGCCCGGGGGCACCATCTCGGTCGCTCCGCGGCAGCCCACGGCGCCGCTCGGGCGCTCGATCGCTCGAGCGGTCCATGGAGGACTCGCCCGATGAGAGCCGCTCCGACCCTCGTACGCGTCACCTGTCCCACGCCGTCCTCCGGTGTGGTCCTGCAGCGCAAGTGCACCTGCGGTGGCAACGGAGGCGACTGCGCCGAGTGCCGGAAGAAACGGGAGGGCATGGTGCAGCGGTTCGGCATGGGGGGGCCGCCGTCGGGTGTGGCGCCTCCGATTGTCCACGACGTCCTCGCACAACCGGGCAGGCCGCTCGAAGCTAGGACGAAGGCCCGTATGGAGGATCGTCTAGGCCATCGGTTCGATCATGTCCGTGTCCACACCGACGCGCTGTCGGCGAAATCGGCCCGTGCGGTCGGCGCGCTGGCGTACACCGTCGGCTCCGACATCGTGTTTGGCTCGAGCCAGTACGAGCCGGGCCGAAGCCATGGCGATCGACTTCTCGCACACGAGTTGGCCCATGTCGTTCAGCAGGCCCGCCGGTCGAGTCCCGCCGCCTTGGTGCCTGCCGGTCGACTCCTCCTCGGGTCGATGCACGACGCTTGCGAGGAGGAAGCCGACCGCGCGTCTCGAGCCGATCGGGGAGTCGGGGCGATCTCGACCCATGGCTCGCCCTCCGTCCAGCGCGCGTGCGGAGAAAAGGACATCCGAGGAGTGGCACCCCCGGAGTGCGGGGTCGGGGATCATCTGTTCGTTCCGGGACGACTGTTCAAGTTCGACAAGGGTTGCGATGACTTCGCCGCGGGAATGGAGGGGGCTCTGATCGCTTTCCCCGGCACGCTGACCCGGCGAGCCACCATCGAGATCCACGGCTACGCAAGCGTCGACACGGCCACCTACAACGAAGAACTGGCCTGTGCGCGAACGAAAAAGGCTCGCGACACCCTCACCGGCCCGGGAGGCCTCGCGGCCTCGAGGATTACGGCGATGGTGAGCCACGGCCCTACACCCGGGCCGGCCGAGGAGCGGCGAAGCGTAACGATCGTGGCGACGGAACCTCCGCCATTGCCGAGGTGTGGTCCCGACGCTACCGACTGGTATGTGAACCAAGTCAATACCGCCTCGAAGGATCCGGCCGTCGTGAGCATCCAGAGGGACCTCGCCCGGGCGGACACGCTGGCTCGAGGCGTTGGAACGTCGGCGCACCAGGTCGGAGAGGCCGGCGCCACGAGCGCCGTCCTGGGTCAGGAAGCCCGCTTGAAGGTCACTGGACCGGCGCCTCCACCCCGGGATCCGACCATCAACAGTCAGCTTGCGGCGGGGGCTGTCTCCACTGCAGCGGCGGCGAGTGCTCTCGGGCCCAGCCCTTTCACAGCGGCGATCGTCACGGGCCTCATGGGCAAGGCGGGGCTTGCCTGGCGTGCGCTCGTCAACCACGCGGCGCGATACGACTTCAAGGCACACGCGGACAGCATGAACCACCCTCACACCACCAACTGTCCACAGGAGGGATGCCCGAAGGGCGAGGTTGGGATCATTACGCTCTGTCCTCAGCCCGACGCGGAGAACTGTTACGAATCGGATCTACCGGGGAATCTCTTCTACGCGCAGATCGGGCGTTTCGTCGGGTTCAGTGAGCTGACGCTGCAGTTGGGCTCGCAGATGGCCGAGCTGACCGATACGACGCCGCGCGCGGCCCGCCCGTCGGTCACCTGGGACTCACCGCAGGACACCGCCGCGATCAGTCTTGGCTTCGGGCTGCCGGTTCCCCTGACTCGTGCGATGTTCTGCGCCGCGCTCCGGCCGGCGCGATCGAAACTCGCCCAACGAACCGACTGCGAAGACTGTCTCGATCCCACACCGTCGAAGATCCGCTAGGGACCTGTATGACCGCGAAGAGCTCACCATCATGACCTCGTTTCCGGGGTCGCCAAGGATCCTCAAGGGCGGAATCGTGCTGCTCGATGCCGAAACGGCGGCGGTGCAGAAGATCATCGTGCTCCAGTACAACGCCGACACCCTGAGTCGGACCTTTCAGATCCAGGCTATCGGGCAGGACGGAACGGATCGCTCTCAGGCTTTCCGTGTGAAAGCGCCGCCGGTCGAGAGCATCAAACTCGATGCCGAGATCGACGCCACCGACCAGTTGGAGCTGGCGACGCCGGGATCGCAGATCACGCAGTACGGGATCACGCCGCAGCTCGCCGTACTCGAGACCATCGTCTATCCGAAAAGCACCGATCTGGATTCCAACAACGCGCTCGCGAGCGCGGGAACGCTGGAGATCGTCCAGATGCAGGCGCCGCTGACGCTCTTCGTGTGGGGGCCGTCGCGCATTGTCCCGGTGCGGCTCACCGATCTGAGCGTCACGGAGGAGGCCTTCGACGTGAACCTGAACCCGATGCGCGCCAAGGTGAGCTTGGGAATGCGCGTGCTCTCCGTCTACGACGTCGGTTTCGACCACAAGGCCGGCCAGCTCTACATGACTCATCAACGCCTCAAGGAACAGCTTGCCGTCGCGAATCCCGCCGGCACGTTCGGCACGCTGGGCATTCAGGGGATTCCATGAGGATCGATCCTCTGCCTCCGACCAGCCGTTACTACGGTCTCGGGATCGAAATCTTCGAGAGCCCCGACGGGAGGGAGGTTGCCTACTTTGTGCGTCGATTCGTGCCCTCGGCCGATCGCTTCGCGCTCCTCCAGGAGCATGTGGTCTCGCGGGGCGAGCGGGTGGACCACCTGGCGGCCCGTTACCTCGGAGACCCCGAGCAGTTCTGGCGACTGTGCGACGCCAACACCGTCATGCGACCCGAGGAGCTCACCGAAACCCTGGGCCGCCGTCTGCGCATCACGCTCCCCGAGGGCATCCCAGCGCCGAGGTCGAGCGAATGATCCAGAACGTCCATCTCACGCTCCTCATGGGCCCCGTGGTCCCGGTGCCGGTGCCGCGCGAGGTGGTGGATGCCCTCAGCAGTGTCAAGGTGGTGAGCGGCGCGACCGATCAGAACGGCTTCGACCTGACCTTTACGCTCAGCAGCACGTCGACGCTCAACACCATCATGCTCCTGCTGCCGCAGATCGGGCCGCTCTTCCGGGTGATCCTGATCGTCACCATGGGCGGGATGCCCAAGACGCTCATCGACGGCGTGGTCGTCGAGCACAGCGTCTCGCCCGACGTCGAGAGTGGCCGCACCACGCTCACGCTGCGCGGTCGCGACCTTACGACCGTCATGGGGCTCATCGAGTTCACTGGGCTGCCATATCCGGCGATGCCGCCCGAAGCTCGCGTGGCGCTGATCATCGCGAAGTACGCGATGTACGGTCTGATCCCACTGGTGATACCCAGCCTGTTCACGGACGTGCCCAACCCCGTCGAGAAGATTCCAGTGCATCAGGGCACCGATCTCGAATACGTCCGCGAGCTGGCACGCCAGGCGGGCTATGTCTTTTACATCACGCCAGGCCCGGTGCCGGGCACCAACGTGGCCTACTGGGGCCCGGAGATCAAGATCGGGATTCCGCAGCCCGCGCTCAACGTGAACATGGACGCCCACACCAACGTCGAGCGCTTGAGCTTCTCGCTCAACGGCGCAAGAGGGACATTGCCGATCGTCTATGTACAGATCAAGGAAACCAAGACCGCCATCCCGGTTCCGATTCCCGCGGTCGACATCCTCAACCCGCCACTCGGCATCATCCCGGTCAGCCAGCCCAATATCGAGTTCCTCGATGACACCGCGAAGATGTCATTCGCGCAGGCAATCGCAACCGGGCTCTCCCGCGCGTCACTGAGCGTGGACGCGGTGGAGGGGACCGGCAGCCTGGACGTGCTCCGTTACGGCCGCATCCTCGAAGCGCGCGGCCTGGTGGGAGTGCGCGGTGCGGGGCAGGCGTTCGACGGCCTCTACTACGTGAAGAGCGTCACCCACGATCTCAAGCGGGGCGAGTACAAACAAAGCTTCTCGCTCACCCGCAACGGCCTGGTGTCCATCACTCCGAAGGTGCCGGTATGAGCGCAGGCGTCGCGGCCGCCGCCAAGAAGTTCTACGGGAAGTACCGCGGCATGGTGCTGAACAACATCGATCCGCTGCAGCTCGGCCGCCTGCTGGTCCAGGTGCCTGACGTCTCGGGGTTGCTGACATCGAGCTGGGCCATGCCCTGTGTTCCGATCGCCGGGAAACTCATGGGTGTTTACGTGGTGCCGCAAGTGGGCTCCGGCGTGTGGATCGAGTTCGAGCAGGGGGATCCGGATCACCCGATCTGGGTCGGCGGCTTCTGGGGTCTGGCGGCGGAGGTTCCCACGCTGGCGTTCGCCGGCGTTCCCGGCAATCCGAACATCGTGATCCAGACGACGCTCCAGAACTCGATCGTGCTCAGCGACCTGCCCGGTCCGACGGGTGGCATCATGCTGAAGAGCGCCACCGGGGCCACGCTGATCGTGAACGACACCGGCATCTATATCCAGAACGGCAAGGGCGCCTCGATGACGATGGTGGGTCCGGCGGTCACCATCAACAACGGCGCGCTCACGGTGACTTGAGGAAGAGATGCCCGGCTTTCTGTTGCACTTCGGAGCTCAGGTTCAGTGCCTGCACGCAGGGCAGGCGCAACCCACCAGCGTGAATCCTCGCGTCCTGGTGAGCGGGCAGCCGATCGTCATGCAGACAAGCTCTTATGTCGTCGCGGGGTGCACGCTCCCGCCCCCTACGGCGGCCAACGGCCCGTGCGTGTCGGCGCAATGGGTCAGCGCGTCGCTTCGAGTGAAAGCCAACGGCATCCCGGTCCTCTTGCAAGACAGCCAGGCGACCTGCGTTCCGAGCGGAACGCCGCTCCTGGTCCTCGTGACTCAAACCCGTGCGCTAGGGCAGTGATGAACATCGATTTCCCGTTCCACTTCGATCGCCATGGCGGGACCGCCATTACCGGCGAGGACGATCACGTGCGCGACATGATCGAGCAGCTACTGCTCACCAGTCCGGGCGAGCGGGTCAACCGGCCCGACTTCGGAACGGGACTCCTGCAGATGGCGTTCGCGCCCAACAGCCCCGAGTTGGCGGCCACGCTCCAGTACACGATCCAGGCGGCGCTTCAGCGCTGGCTCGGTGACGTGATCACGGTGGAGTCCCTGGAAGTCACGGCCGAGGATTCGGCGCTTCACGTCGTCCTGCAGTACGTGGTCATCCGCACCGGCGACCGCCGCACCGAGGCCTTCGTGCGAGGCGCGCCGTGACCATTCGCCTGCACTGCCGCGATGAGCACCGAAGAGCACTGGTGCGCGCCGAGAAGGGCCTGCACGGCTTCGATTACATCGAGGTCGTCGATCCGGATCAAAAGACGCTGCTGGTCTACTTTCTGGGCCGGGCGCCCGAAGTGATCGACAAGGAGCACCTCCGAATCGAAGGCGGCCGGCGCATTACCGACATCCAGATCACCGAGGTCGAAGTTGATCGCGATCCGGAGACCCGCGATGACATCATGACCATTCGGGTGGACCGGGCGGGGGATGGTTCGACCTACGTCCTCCGTGCGGTCGAGCGCACGCGAGACGGGATCGAGATCCCGCGTCAGGACTTCGACGCGCGCTACGATCGGGTCGAGTTCAGCTTCCAGGCGGGATGTCGCACCGATCTCGACTGCAAACCGCGCGAAGAGTGCCCGCCGACGCCGTTGCAGCCGCCCGAAATCAACTACCTGGCCAAGGACTACGCGACGTTCCGGCGGCTGATCCTCGATCGACTCTCGCTGGTCATGCCCGACTGGCAGGAGCGCCACGCGCCGGACCTGGGTATCGCGATCGTCGAGATCATGGCCTACGTGGCGGACTACCTGAGCTATTACCAGGACGCCGTGGCTACGGAGGCCTACTTGGACACCGCGCGCCGCCGGATCTCGGTCAGGCGCCACGCCAAGCTCGTGGACTACCAGCTCCACGAAGGCTGCAACGCTCGCGCCTGGGTATGGGTCTGGTGCGAGGGCCAATGGCTCGATCTTCCCGTCTCCGCCTTGTTCTTCGCCACGCGCGAGAAGGGAGACCTGCTCGAGGACCGGGTCCTCGGAGCTGAGGATGCAGAGAAAGCGCAAGCCGGGACGTTCGCGATCTTCGAGCCGCGCATTCCATCTGGCGAGGCTCGCGTCGACCTCCGCGAGGCCCATAACCTCATTCGCTTCTACACCTGGGGGGATCGGGAGTGCTGCCTTCCGGTGGGCGCTACGCGCGCAACCCTGCGCGACGGCTGGGTTCTGCCCGAGCCACAGCCCATCGAGCACCAGGCTCCGCCACCGCCCGAGAAACCGCAGCCTCCCTCGCCCGGGGCACGCGGCGCGGAACGCCAGCGGCACGAAGAACCGAAGCCGATGCGCTTGCTTCATCTCAAGGTGGGCGACTACCTGGTCCTGCAGGAGGCCAAGAGCCCGACGACGGGAAGGGAGGCCGACGCTGATCCGAAGCGGCGTTGGGTGATTCGGCTCACTGCCGTCCGCGAGATTGAGGATCGAGTCGTGATGTGGCCCGACGAGCAAGGCGCACTCCATCTTCCGCTCCTCGAGGTGGAGTGGGACATCGAGGATCGTCTTCCGTTCGCACTCTGCCTGTCCTCGGTGGGCTCGGCGCCGGAGTGCGAGTACCTCGAGGACGTCAGCGTCGCCCACGGTAATGTGTTCCTCGTCGATCACGGGCTGCGCGTCGACGAGCCTCTTGGCGAAGTCCCAGAGGTGGTCTCTGAGCCCTGTTGCGAGGCCGCCGCTCAGCCGACACCCGTCACCCGGAACGCCGGCCGCTATGAGCCGAGGCTGACCCGCCGGCCCGTGTCGTTCTCGAGCGCTGTGGATCCCAGCGCGCCGGCCAGCCGCATGCTCGACGAAAGCCCACGCGGTGCGGGGCCGATCGTGTCGCTCACGAGCATGACAGCCCGGTCGAACGGCAAGACCGGGCCGAGCTTCGACTGGAAGCCGGTCGGCGACCTCCTCGGGTGCGACTCGCAGGATCGCGCCTTCGTCGTGGAAGTGGACGACCGAGGGTTCGCGAACCTGCGATTCGGCGACGGGGTCGTGGGGGCCAGGCCGGAAGCCGGAGCAACCTTCTCGGCCCGGTATCGTGTCGGCAACGGCCGCGCGGGTAACGTGGGGGCGGGCGCGATCGTGCGCGTTGGCTTCTACGACCGCACGGTCACCGGGGTTGTGCTGCGTGCTTTCAATCCGCTTCCGTCGATCGGAGGCCGCGAGCCCGAGCCGATCGCCGAGGCCAAGCTCCTCGCCCCTCGAGCGTTCCAATCTCAGCTGGAGCGCGCCATCATCATCGACGACTACGCCACGATTGCCGCGCGCGACCCCCAGCGTCCAGAGCGAACCAACACGCGGCTTCAGTCCGCGGCCGCAGCTCTTCGATGGACGGGCAGCTGGCATGAGGCGTTCGTGGCACTCGATCCGCTCGGAGGAGAGACCAACGATCTCGAGCTGACGGCAGGGGTCGAGCGGTACCTCGAGGACTATCGACGAATCGGTCACGACCTGCGCGTGGCCTACGCGTCACGCGTTCCGCTCTTCCTCGAGCTGTCGATCTGCGTGAACCCGGATTTCGTCCCGGGTCACGTGAAGGGCGCTCTCCTCGATGCGTTCTCGGACGAAGTGCTCCCCGACGGCCGGCTCGGTTTCTTTCATCCCGATCGCCTGACCTTCGGGGACGACGTGTACGTCAGCGACATTCTCGCGACCGCCCAGGGCGTTGAAGGGGTCGAGAGCGCTTCGCTCGTCAGTCTGACACGGCAATTCGAAGGGGATGCCGGCGAGGTGCTGGCGGGGGTGTTGGAGCTGGGACCGATGGAGATCGCGAGACTCGACAACGATCCGGACTTTCCCGAGAACGGCGTCTTGAAGCTCCACATGCGAGGTGGGCGATGAGCTGCCATTGCGGATGCGGCTGCTGTGGGCGCATGCCCGGTCCGTGCGACTGCTGCGCGGGGATCGAGCGGCTGACGCCGCGACCGACCGCGAACCGTGCGGGGCTAAATCGGCTCGTGTACCGCGTCGGCACATGGGCCACGTTCTTGGAGACGATGCGAGCGCGGCTCACCACCCATCGCTTCGACGAGGAGATGTCGTGAGCGAACGACCCTTGCTCGAGCTGACCCGCAGGACGCCGGATGATCCGGCGATCGCCTTTCTCGACGCCTGGGCCATGGTGGGTGACGTGCTCACGTTCTACCAGGAGCGTTACGCCAACGAGGGCTATCTGCGCACGGCATGCCAGCGGCGTTCGGTCCAGGAGCTCGCACGGCTGATCGGTTACGAGCTGCGCCCCGGCGTCGCGTCGTCCGTTCATCTGGCGTTCACCATGGAGCAGGATCACGAGGCCGAGCTTCCCGTCGGCACGCGCGCGCAGAGCGTGCCGGGTCCGGGGGAGACTGCGCAGACCTTCGAGACCATCGAGGCGCTCGAGGCGCGCTGGGAGTGGAACGAGCTGAAGCCGCGCGTGACGCGGCGCCAATCACTGAAAGCGGTTCAGCGCGAGCACTGCATCTACTTGAAGGGGAGGAACCTGCCCCTCAGGCCCAACGACCCCCTGCTCGTCATGCAGGAGAGCGTTGGGGTGTTCTTCCGCGTCGCCTCGATCGAGCCGGATTCCGATTCCTCCATCGATCGATCGGCCGTCTTCCTCCGAGCGTGGGAGAAAGATCCCCTCGACAGTGCTCGGGAGAAGGTGTCGAAGCTGAGGAAGCAGATCTCGAGGGCGCCGCTCAAGGGAAGGCTGACCCGCCACGCGACCGTCGACGCTCTTCTCGCCAGGATCGAGCACGCGGCCGACCTCGGTGAGATGAGGGATCGCCTCGATCTGTCGCTCTTTCCCAGGGATGACGCTCCGGTGGTCGAGAAGAGAATCCGCGACATCGCGGATGGTCTCGGCGTCACGAGCACCAAGCCTAAGGGCAATCTCTACGACCTGCTCACCAAGCCTAAGAACCCTCCGCCCTCGAGCACGGTCTCTCTGGAGCGAGATCCGACAACGTTGTTCGGCGTCAAAGCCGATGGACCGCTCCGCATCCTGGTCGAGTCGCGACCCGCCCTGGGCGACGTCATCGAGGAAGCCCTCCGCAACGTAAAGGACGAGGGCTCGGTGCTGAAGGTGTACCGAGTTCGTCATGCGGCAGTCTTCGGCTACAACGCGCCTTCCGAAATCTCGTACGACCGAGACGTCAACGGCGGGCGAGAGCTGACCGTGAAGATGAGCGACCCCATGGTTCAAGAGGAGGACGAAGATGAGAAGGTCCTCTACCTCGACGCTATCTACGACTCGGTCCCCAAGGGTGCATGCGTGGGTATCGGGTCAGCGCATGGTCTCCAGGTGCCGTTGATCGAAAGCGCCACGGAAGTCGTGCGCTCGAAATATGGACTGAACTCGAGAGCGACTCGACTCGGCCTCTCGGATACCTGGTTTCCCAAGGAGATGTCCCCGAGAGACAAGGAGTTCGAGCCAGGCTTCAGCGAGATCCGGAGCACGATGGTGCTCCTCCCCGGGGAGACGATCGAGGTGGCCGACGCGCCGCTTCCTGCCCGCACCCGGATCCAGGCAGAGACGGTGGTCCTCGACGATCTCTATCCCGACCTCGAGACGGGGCGTTGGTTGATCGTGGCCGGAGATCGAGATGTGTTCGGGCGCCACGTTCCGGCGGCCGAGCTGGTCATGCTGAGCGCCGTCGATCACTCGATCGGCAACCTCAAGAACCCGTACTCGAAGCCGTCCCGCACTAAGCTCACCTTCTCGTCGCCGCTCTCCTATCGGTACTTCCCCGAGACCGTGACGATCTACGGCAACGTGGCCCGTGCTACCCACGGGGAAACCCGTTCCGAGACGCTCGGCAGCGGCGACGGGACCCTGTCGCTTCAGGCCTTCACGCTCAAGCAGTCTCCGTTGACGTTCGTTTCTGCGGCGACACCCGCCGGTGCGTCGAGCACGCTCGAAGTCCGCGTCGACGGGGTCGAGTGGCACGAGGCCGAGAGCCTCGCGGATCTCGGTCCCCGCGACCGGGGGTTCGTCACTCGCATGGACGACGAGTCCAACACGACCGTGGTCTTTGGCAATGGAGTCCACGGCGCCCGGGTTCCCAGCGGGGTCGAGAACGTCACTGCGGTGTATCGGCGGGGGATCGGCCAAGCGGGCAATGTCGACGCGGAGACGATCACCCTCCTTCCGGCGAAGCCCCTTGGCCTCAAGGAAGTGATCAACCCCATTGCGGCTACCGGTGGGGCGGACCAAGACAGCGCCGATCAAGGGCGACGCAACGCGCCACTGGCGGTGATGGCGCTCGATCGGTTGGTCTCGGTCCAGGACTACGCGGACTTCGCCCGCACGTTCGCCGGCATCGCGAAGGCCCAGGCATACCGCGCCCAGGATGGCTCGGTGCAGGTGACAATCGCCGGTGTCGACGACATCGTGATCGAGCCCACGACCGATCTGTACCAGAACCTCCTGAAGGCCCTGCGCGACTATGGCGAGCCGTTACAGAAGATCGAGCTCATGATTCGGTCGCCTCGGTTCCTCCTGATCAGCGCCAAGGTCGCGGTGGATGACGACGAGCTCTGGGAACTGATCGAGCCCGAAGTGAGAGCGGCTCTGCTCGATGCGTTCAGCTTCGACCGTCGCGACATCGGTCAGGATGCCCTGCTGAGCGAAGCCGTGCGTGTGATCCAGCGGGTCCGCGGCGTTGCACACGTCGATGTGGACGTGTTCGGACGTGTGCCCGTGGACTCGAAAGGCAGTACGCCCGCCAAGATCTCGAAAGACATCGAAGACCTCCTCAAGGTCCAGGAAAAGAGTGGCCCTGCGTCCCGGGTCCGCGTGGCGAGTGCCGGCCAGGATCAGGCGGCAGAGATCGCGTACCTCTCCGCCGAGCTGCCCGAGACTCTGATCCTCACGGAGTGGCCGAGATGAGCGCGACTCGCGAACGCCTCTACCCGTTGCTCCCGTTAGTCTATCGACAGCGCGACGCCCTGCAGGGCTGGCCTCTGCGTGCCCTGCTACAGGTGATCGACGAGCAGGTCGAGATCCTCGAGAACGATATCGACCAGCTCTATCGCAATTGGTTCATCGAGACCTGCGAGGATTGGGTGATTCCCTACATTGGGGATCTGGTGGGCAACCGCTTGGCGAGCGGGCCGTCCGAGGAGGGATGTCGCTGCGGCGGCGCGCCTGGATCGCCCATCGTCTCGCGCCGCGAGGTCGCGCACACCATTCGCCATCGTCGGCGCAAGGGCACCGTCGCGCTGCTCGAGGAGCTGGCCGAAGAGCTGGCCGGCTGGCCATCCCGCGCCGTGGAGTTCTATCGCGGCCTCGCGCTGTGCGGTCACGTGAACTTCCCGAACCCGGCCCGCGGGCGAACGATAGACCTACGCCAGGGCGAGTCATTGCTACGACTCGGCGGCCCGTTCGATTCGAGCGCTCGAACCGTGGACGTGCGAAACCCGCGATCGGGGGCGACCGTGGGGCGATACAACATCCCGAGCCTCGGGCTGTTCGTCTGGCGACTCCAGGCCTTTCCCTCGACCGGAACGCTCGCCTACTGCATCGACCAGAAGGACTCCTGCTACACGTTCAGTCCTCTCGGAAACGACACGCCGCTCTTCACGTCTCCACGTCATGGGCGCTCCGGTCCGCGAGGCCCGCTCGACGTGCCGGATCCGATCCGGCGCAGAACGCTGAAGCGACTCCGGTCCGACTACTACGGGAAAGAGAAGAGCTTCGAGATCCGGGTGGGCCCCGATCGCGAGCTGGTGCCGGTGGACCGCATCCAGGTCGCCGACCTCGAGGCGTGGCACTACCAGGCCCGACGGGAGAAGGTGCTCGTGGATCCCGAGCGGGGACGCATCGCCTTCCCGCCTGGCTCGCCCGCCGATCGCGACACCTGGGTCTCGTATCACTACGGCTTTAGCGCGCCGATGGGAGGTGGCGAGTACCCGAGGACGACGTCGGAGCCGGCTGGTGCGCGGAAGTATCGAGTCCGTCAGGGCGTCGATCCGGACGAGACCGCGCGTCTCTACAGCTCGCTCGCCGCCGTGCTCAAGGCGTGGCACGAGGAGAAGCCGGAACACGCGGTAATCGAAATCGAGGACAGCGGCGTTTACTCCGATCCGATCTACATTGGGCTACCGGAGCGACACTCGCTGACCATCCGCTCGGCTCCCGGCACTCGCCCGGTGTTGTGGCTGCTCGACCATCGTCCCAGTCGTCCGGATGCATTCGCGGTGGGGGGGGAGGCGGGGAGCCGATTCACCCTGGAAGGCGTCGTGGTGACCGGCCGTCCCGTTCGCCTCGAAGGATCGCTCGCACGCTTCACGCTTCGGCACTCGACGCTCGTGCCGGGATGGGGTCTGACGGCCGACTGTCATCCGTTGCGCGAGGGCGAGCCGAGCCTCGACGTGAGAGCCCCTCACGTGTGCATCGACGTGAACCACAGCATCCTCGGACTCATCCACGTCAAGGTCGATGCGGTGAAATGGGACCCAATTCGAGTCTGCCTGGAGGACAGCATCCTCGATGCGGGCAAGGATGATCGCGAGGCGTTTGGCAGTCCGGGTTGTCCGGTCGCCCATGCGGTCGTCGTGCTCCGAGATTGCACGGTGATCGGCCGCGTCGAGGCTCACGCCATCGAGCTCGCCGAGAACAGCATTATCACCGGGCACATTGGCGTTGCGCGCAGCCAGATCGGCTGCATGCGCTTCTCCTGGGTCGACAGAGACTCGCACACACCGAAGCGGTTCGAGTGCCAGCCCGAGACCGCCATGCGCGACGCGTTCACCAAGGCTCTGGCGGCGGCGGTCGAGGAACGGCGGGACCCCACCGCCGAGGAGCTGGCCCAGGCCGAGCTCGCGAGGGCCGAGGCGCGCGAGCGAGTGCGCCCGCACTTCAACGACACCCGTTACGGGATGCCGAGCTACGCCCAGCTGGCCGATGACTGCCCCGAGGAAATCACCCAAGGTGCGGACGATCGCTCGGAGATGGGCGCGTTCCACGACCTGTTCCAACCACAGCGAGAAGCGAACCTGATCGCGCGGATCGACGAGCACACTCCGGCGTCTGTCCAGGTCGGCGTGATCAGAGTCACCTAGAGGGGGTCACTGTGCAGGGCGATTTCAGCAGAGACACGTTCGATCCGACGCGACGCTTCAGTCGCGTGCTCCGGCAGCAGGGGAGAGTAGAGCTCGAAGCCGATGTCAACGAGCAGACGTCGATCCTGTTGCATTACCTCCGGACGCTCGCCGCCGATCTCATGCCCATGGGGGCGGGATCGCAGGAGGATGCCTTCGACGTCAACTTCGCCGGTGGCAAGCTCACCTTCATGGGCGGCCACTACTACGTCGGCGGAATCCTGTGTGAGGCGCCGCTCGGCGAGAATACCTACGAGGATCAACCCGACGCGTGGTTCATGTCGGACGAAGACAAGGCAATCGATACGGATGATCCGCTCCTGGTGTATCTCGACGCGTGGGAGCGGCATGTTGACGTCAACCAGGACGACCGCATCCGCGAGGTTGCCCTGGGTGGTCCAGACACCTCCAGTCGCGCCAAGGTCGTGTGGCAGGTGAAGACCATTCCGGTTCCGCAGGCGGTACCGCCCACCAAGGACTCGGTGATCGCCCAATGGGGGGACGACTTGCTGCCCTTACTGCGCCCGGCCAAAGGCCGGCTCATTGTGAAAACCGGTGGCAGCGTGCCCACGCAAGAGGAGTGCGAAGTGTCTCCACTGGCGCGCTACCGAGGAGTCGAGAACCAACTCTACCGCGTCGAGATCCATCGCAGCGGCCGCGGGAGTCGAGACGCGAAGGATGGCAACCCAAAGGTGATTGGCGAGGCGACGTTCAAGTGGTCTCGTGACAACGGCGCGATCACGTTCGCCGTGAGAGATGCTCCCAGCGCCGCGGCCAAGCACGATCAGGTGACCTTAGAGCTAGCTTCGCTCGGGCCCGACACGCAACGGAGCCTCGCGAAGGGACATCGCGTGGAGCTTCTCAACGACTCGCTCGTACTCGGGGGCATGCCAGGTCCAGTCTTCCGGGTGGAGTCGGTGAACGTGAGCCGGCGGGAGGTGAATGCCGTTCTGGAGACCGACGGGATGCCCGAGGGGTTCACCGACGACCCGGACCTTCATCCAATTCTTCGCCGTTGGGACCAGCGGTCGGCCGACCTCGCTCTCTCCGAGGGCAAATGGCTCCCGTTGGAGGCCGGAATCGAGATCCGATTCGAGCTCGATGACGACACGTTCTACCAGACGGGCGATTACTGGCTGCTCCCCGCCCGCACCTTCGATGGACGTATCGAGTGGCCGATGACGTCGGACAACCCGCCGAAGCCGATCCCTCAAGAGCGGCGAGGCGTTCTCCACCACTACGCTCCGCTCGCCATCATTCCGGCCGGGGGAGGACCGCCGATCTCGCTCCGACGGAAAGTTCCCGATCTGATCCCGGTGCCATGACGAGGCGGGGGAGAACCTTCGTAACCAGGGAGCCATGAGCCCTCGGCAACGGGTGCGAGCGCCATCACGATCGAAGACAGCGGTGGAGCCTAGTCCGCCCGGTCCGGTCGTCGCGCCGCCGATCGTGAATCATGCATTGCAGTCGACCGGGCGAGGCCTCGACTCCGAGACACGGAGACCGATGGAGGCCTTCTTCGGCCGGGACCTGAGCCAGGTCCGGGTTCACACCGATGAGGAGGCCGAGGCGTCCGCGAGAGCGGTTGGCGCCATGGCGTACACGGTCGGCCCCCATGTCGTGTTCGCCGCGGGGCAATACCAGCCACGGAAGGTCGAAGGACGTGGCCTGATCGCGCACGAGCTCGCACACGTTGATCAGCAGGGGGGAGTCGGGGTTGCGGGTGCCACCGACCTACCGATTGTCGTTGCGCCGGCGAACGACGGCAGCGAAGCCGACGCTCTCGCCGCGGGGCGGGGCATCACGAGTGCCGAGCGGGGCAGCCCGACCAGACGGCCCGCTAGTTGGCATGGGGCCAGCGCACGACCGCTCCTTCAACGTTACGGAAC
>DASTBC010000235.1 GCA_035712245.1 Candidatus Eisenbacteria bacterium | reverse complement strand
AAGCGGCGCTCGAAGGGCGCGTGATCGTCGGGAGCGCGACGCGAGGCCCGGTCACGGCGTCGCTCGAGGTGCCGGAATCGCGCGTGACACCCGGATCCGCGTTCACCCTCGTCCTGACGCTCGCCCTCGCACCCGGCGTGCGCATCGGCTCCGTGACGACGCGGACCGGGCGCGCGACGACGGTCCAGCTCGGGTTCGCGGAGGGGCTCACGCCCGGCGCCATGGTCGCGCCGCAGGACTCGGTGGACCCGCTCGGAGGGGAACGCGTGGCGGGATACGCGGGCACCGTGGCTTTCCGGATCCCGGTGACGGTCGCTCCCGACTGCCTCCCCGGAGCCGCGCCGTTCGCGGCGAAGATCGCGTTCGAGCCCCGCGCCGCCGCAGGCAAGCCGGCGCCCATGGAGGAGATCGAGGTTCGCGCGGAGGTCTACGTCACGCCCCCCGCATGACTCGGGGTCACGGCGCGACGAGAGCCGAGCAATCCTCGTAGGGCGTCACGCACGGCGGCCCCGCTGCGTGGCGGTACCGGGGACCTCCCGGAGCGCCGAGAACGATCAGGCTGCTCGACACGGTGGGGAAGCCATCGCGGTGGAGGCAGACCGGCGGCGTCCGGTCATCCCCGTGATGGCGCAGGATCCCGGCGACCACGTCCATCGCCTCGTCGGACGACGCTGGTCGCGCGTCGAGGAGCCGCTCGCGCGCGAACCGCGTGCGAGGCTCGTGCGAGTCGTCCAGCTCGCGGTGCGTGATGGCATGCCACCCCTGCCCGATCGGCGCCACCGAGGGCGGCTCGTCGCCGCCCCCTCCGTGAATCGCCCACGCACCTTCACCGATCGTGAGCACGACCAGCGTGCAGCGGGCGTAGCGCTCGCGCGAGAAGAGCCGGAGCAGGAAGTCGAGACGTTCCGGCCGGGGTTCGCCCGTGCCGGGGTCGATGCGCGCCGCGCCGCCATACGCGGGTCCCGATGCCGCGGCTTCCAGGCACAGGAGCCCTCGAGAGCGAAGCGCCGCGGGAGACGTTTCGTCACCGGGCTCGGGACGGCGGTTCATGAGCGCGGCGACGAGCCTCCCCTCCCGGACCGCGAGCCAGGTCCCCCCGGCGACGCGATCGCGGCCGCCCACGACGCGGGGACGTTCGCGGAGGACGCCCGGGCCGTCCGTGGGGCGGCCGGGACTCTCGTCGCGGTTCGCGCCGAGGACGAGCGTCCCCGCTCCGAGGACATCGACCCCGATGAGGAGCGTGCACATGATCGCTCCCGGAGTGGCTTCGCCTAGACCCGCTCCTCCACGGGAACGTAGGGCTCGTCGTGCGTGCCCGTGTAGACCTGATCGGGGCGGTAGATCCGGTTCCCCTCGAGCTGCTCCATCCAGTGCGCGAGCCAGCCCGTGATCCGGGCGATGGCGAACATCGGCGTGAAGAGAGCGGGGGGCAGCCCCATCGCCTGGTAGACGACGCCCGAGTAGAAGTCGACGTTCGGATAGATCCGCTTCGCCGAGAGATGCTCGGCCACCACCTTCTCGACCTCCTGTGCCACCACGAGGAGCGGATCGCCTCCGCGCTTCGCGATCATCTGCGCCGCGAGCTTCTGGAGCACGAGCGCGCGCGGATCCTTCACGCGGTAGATCCGGTGGCCGATGCCCATGATCTTCTCCTTGCGCGCGATGAGATCCTCGATGTACGGCCTCGCCTTCTCGACCTCGGCGATGCGCTGGAGCATGTGGATCACCTGCTCGTTCGCGCCGCCGTGGAGCGGGCCCGTGAGCGCGCCGATCGCGGAGGAGATCACGGTGTAGGGATCCGCCAGCGTGGACGCGGTGACGCGCCCCGCGAAGGTCGACGCGTTCATCGAGTGCTCGGCGTGCAGGATGAAACAGATGTCCATGACCCGCGCGACCTCGGGGTCCGGATCCTCGCCCGTGATCATGTAGAGGAAGTTGGCCGCGTGGGAGAGGTCCTCCCGGGGCGGGATGTAGTCCTTGCCGTGACTCAGCCGGTGGAAGGCGGCGACGAGCGTCGGGGCCTTCGCGATGATCCGCACGGCCGAGTTGTATCGGTCCTCGGGCTTCATCACGTCGCGGTCGGGATAGAACATCCCGAGCGCCGCGATCGACGCCTGGAGCGCCTCCATGGGGTGGCCCGTGTCGGGGAGGCACTTCAGGAGATCGATCAGACGGAAGCGGACGTCCCGGTTCCCGGCGAGGTCGCGCGTGAACTTGTCCAACTCGGCCCGGGGCGGAAGCTTTCCGAAGAGGAGGAGATGGCTCGTCTCCTCGAACGTGCTCCTCTCGGCGAGCACCTCGATCGAGTAGCCGCGGTATTCGAGGATGCCCTCGTCACCGTCGATGAAGCAGATGGACGACCTCGCGGCGGGAACGCCGTCGAGTCCCGGAACATAGGGAAGTCGCGCGGGAGCGGCCGGGCCGGTGCTGGGCGGGGGAGCGGTGCGCTCCGACATGGATCTTCCTCCGGTGCTTCGGTCAGGGATCGGAACGAGGGGGCGGCCTCGGAAGCCCGCTATGGTGGCCCTTCTTCAGATCCGATGCAAGCTGCGCCGTCCGGACTCAGCGCTTCTTCTTCGCGGAGGGCGCGAGCGCCTGGATGCGCTGAATGGACTCCTTGTCGTCCTGCAGGAGATCGGCGTCGGCGAGCCTCGGCACGAGCTCCACCCAGCGCCGTTCCCGGGCGAACACTTTCTTGAAGATGGGCGTGGCTTCCTTCTCACGGCCCATCTTCCAGAGGGTCGCCGCCTGCCAGAAGAGGATCTCGTTGTTCGACGGAGCGAGCTTCGCGGCGCGCGAGTAGGCCTTCATGGCCTCTTCCACCTTGCCTTCCGTGATCAGCACGTCTCCTTCGTCGACGTTCCGGTACGCGCGCCAGGTCGTCACGAGCCGTCGCAGCTCGGCGATGGGCTTCGCGCTGTCCTCGACGCGAAGGTCCATCACGCGGTCCGCCCACGGACGATTCGAGCGCTTCCCCTTCACGATCACGATGGCGGCCGATTGCTGCCCCCGGATGTCGCCGCCGGCCGCCTGGGCCGCCTCGAGCGCCGCGAGGAGCCGCTCGGGAAGATCGCCCGTGGATCGCTCGTAGGCCCTGGCCATGGCGGACCACACGCGGTCGTTGGCCATGAGGTTCGCCTGGACCGAGTACTCCTTTCCGACATGATCGCCGGCGTCGGCGATGCATTTCTTCCCGGTGTGCGCGGCCACGTTCCCCTTCGTGTCGACCATCGCGACCTGGCGGACGTCGGCGTGCTCGTCCTTGTCGAGAAGCTCCTTCAGCGCCTCGGAGGCCGTCTTCCCGTCCCGCATCAGCTCGAGCCCCTTCGGGCCGTAGCTCACCTCGACGAGCGACTGCGTCGCGACGGCGCCGACGCCGGATTCCGCCCAGGGGACGATCGGACCCACCGAGAAGTAATGCGATTGGACGGCCACGCCGATGTCGCCGGTGTCGGGATCACGCGCCACGATCGAAAAGGTCGCCGACGCGGAAACGGGAACCAAGGCGAGCGAAAGTGCCGCGAGCACGACCCACCGAACCGATCCACCCATGAAGTTCCTCCTCCCTCGTGCCGGCACGCGTGCGCGAGAAGCCCCAGCGCTCGTACCTCTCCCTGGGTGCGGATCCGCAGGCGGCCGCGAGGGACCCGGATCCGCACCTGTTCTGCCGAAGTACGCCCTCCTGTAACCTGTTTTGAATCAGGAGCTTCAGCGCTTCGCACGACACCCGAATGTGCGTTGCCCCCAGGGCGCGGTTCCTGCATACTATTCGGCGCAACCGTGCATCGCAACCTTGACCCTCACTCTCCGACCCATCCATGACCGCTAGGATCCGGACCGCTTCGCTCGGCGATTGGCTCTTTGCATGCCTTCGAGCGGCCAGCGTGCTTTTTGCCATGTCCGCTCTCGCGTTCTCCGCGCGCCAGGCGTCGGGCGCGTGGGCGACCTTCGGGAATCAGGCCGCGACCGCGGTGCAGAACCAGGTCAACGCCCAGGCGGTTTCGGACGGAGCCGGCGGGATGATCATCGTCTGGCAGGACTTCCGGAGCGGCGTCGCGGACATCTACGCGCAGCGCTTCGACGCGAGCGGAACGAAGCTCTGGGGTGACGGCGGCCTCGCGGTCTGCACCGAAACCCTGGGTCAGGAGGCGCCGGTGCTTACGAGCGATGGCGCCGGTGGCGCCGTGATCGCGTGGCAGGATCTCCGCTCGGGCGCGGGGTACGACATCTGGGCCCAGGCGGTGACGCCCGCGGGCGCGCTCAAGTGGGCGCCGGCCGGCGTGGCCATCTGCACCGCGTCCGGCAATCAGGTTCTCGAGGTCATCACGACGGATGCCGCGGGTGGCGCCATCATCGCGTGGCGGGACGGCCGTGGCGTCGCCGCCGACGTCTATGCCCAGCGCGTGAGCTCGACCGGGACGCCGCTCTGGACCGGCGACGGTGTCGCCGTCTGTACCGCGACGGGGCAGCAGAACGACATCAGCATCGTCTCGAACGGGCAGGGAGGCGCCTTCCTCGCCTGGCGTGATCCCCGGAACGGCACCTCGAACAACGACATCTACGCCCAGGCGCTGAACTCCTCCGGAACGCCCCTCTGGACGGCGGACGGCGTCGTGGTTACCAATGCCGTTCAGAACCAGATCGATCCCTCCATCAGCTACGACGGAAACCTGGGGGTCCTGATCGCGTGGCAGGACACCCGGAATGCCACCGACTACGACATCTATGCACAGCGGCTGAACTCGACCGGGACGGCGCTCTGGACCCCGAATGGCGTCCAGGCATGCGACGTGGACAGCGCCCAATCCGCTCCGATCGTGGTTTCCGACGGAGCGCGTGGGGCGATCCTCGCGTGGACCGATGCCAGGGTCTCCAGGCCCGACATCTACGCGCAGCGCTTGGACTCGCTCGGCACGAGACTCTGGGGCGGGCTGAACGGCGTGGCGGTTTGCTCCGCGGACAGCGGGCAGTTCATCAAGACCTTGATCGCCGACAAGACGGGCGGCGCCATCGTCGGCTGGGACGATGAGCGCGGGGCCGGGAATGACGAGGACATCTATGCACAGGCGCTCTCGCCCACAGGGACGGTCCGCTGGACCGCCAACGGCGTGAAGATCGCGACGGGATCGGGAACGCGCCGGCTCACCACGTCGGCGCCGGACGGCTATGGCGGCGCGCTCTTCGCGTGGGAGGACTTCCGGAACGGCGCGACCTCGGACGTGTTCGGGCTGCGCGTCACCTCCGTCGGCACCGGCATTGAGACGGCTTCGGCCCCTCGCGCAGCCGCCAGGCTCCTGACGCCCTATCCCAACCCGTTCAATCCTCACACGACGATCGAGTTCACGCTGACGGAGCCCTCCCGGTTCTCGCTCTCGATCCACGACGTGCAGGGCCGGCTCGTCCGGTCGCTGGGCGCCGGCGTGGCCCAGGCGGGTACCCGGACCTTCCAGTGGGACGGCACCCGGAACGACGGCTCGGCCTGCGCCTCCGGCGCGTACTTCGCGGTCCTTTCCCTTCCGTCGGGGACTCGGTCCACCTCGCTCCGGCTCATCCGGTAGCCAGCTGGCCCTCGGTTCCACGAGGGGCCCTCCTAAGTCCAAGCGGGTCATGAGCCTGGGTGCCTCCGGCATCCACGGTTTGACTCCCGGGCGCGAAACCAGTATCTTGCGCCCAAGCCTTGCTCCGGGCCCCCGTGCACCCGCCGTGGCCCCATCTGGACCCGAACGACAGGGATCGCGTGGACCTATTCGACAAGTGTCGTAATTTCAAGGAACACCGGCTGGCCGAGAGGGCCGGCATCTACCCCTACTTCCTCCCCATCTCCGAGAATCATGGCACCGAGGTCACGATCGCCGGAAAACGGCTGATCATGGCCGGGTCCAACAACTACCTCGGCCTGACGAAGCACCCCAAGGTCATGGCCGCCGCCGAGGACGCCCTCCGCCGCTTCGGGACCTCGAACAACGGATCCCGCTTCCTGAACGGAACCCTGGAGCTCCACGTCGAGCTCGAGCGGCGCCTCGCCAAGTTCATGGGCAAGGAAGCCGCGATCGTCTTCTCGACGGGGTATCTGACCAATCTCGGCAGCATCTCCGCGCTCGCCGACAAGGGCGACGTGGTCATCCTGGACAAGGACGCCCACGCCTGCATCGTGGACGGCGCGCGGCTCTCCTACGGGGACGTGAAGCGTTTCCGGCACAACGACATTCGCGACCTCGAGCGGATCCTCTCGTCGCTGCCGGCGAGGGCGGGAAAGCTCGTGATCGTCGACGGGCTCTACAGCATGGAAGGCGACCTCGCTCCGCTTCCGGACATCGTGCGTCTGGCGAGAGAGCACAAGGCTCGCGTGCTGGTCGACGACGCGCACGGGATCGGCGTGCTCGGCGCCCGCGGGGCGGGTGCCTGTGAGGCGCAGTCCGTGGAGGACCAGGTCGACCTCGTCATGGGGACCTTCAGCAAGTCCTTTGCGTCCCTCGGCGGGTTCATCGCCGGTCCGCGGGACGTCATGGACTATCTCCGCCACCACGCTCGCGCGCTCATCTTCAGCGCGAGCATGACCCCCGCCAGCGTGGCCGCCGCGCTCGCCGCGCTCGACATCATCGAGAGCGAGGAGGGCGCCGGGCTGCGGGAGCGGCTTCGCCAGATCTCGATCACCATGCGTGAGGGGTTCCGGGCGCGCGGGCTCGAGGTCGGAAACGGCGGCGAGACGCCGATCGTGCCCATCTTCATCGGCGACCGCATGAAGACGATGCAGGTGTGGCGAAAGATCCTGGATCGCGGCGTGTTCGTGAACGCGATCCTGGTTCCTGCCGTGGCGCCGGGGCGCGACCTCCTGCGCACGTCCTACATGGCCTCCCACAAGGACGAGCAGCTCCAGACCATTCTCAAGGTCGTCGGCGAGGTGCACGCGGAAGTCGGGCTGGAGCTGGTCTCGAAGGAGAACTAGCGCCGTCTCGCGCTCGAGCGCAGGACGGGGCTCCACGGTGACGATCCAGCCGGTCGACTCACCCCGCCAGCTCGGCCGCTTCATCGAGTTTCCCTACCGCTTCTATCGCGACCGAAAGGACCCCTACTGGGTCCCGCCGCTCCGGTCGGACGAGCGCGCCCGTCTCACTCCGGGCAAGAACCCGTTCTTCGAGCACGCCGAGGCGGCGCTGTTTCTCGCCGAGGAGGGCGGCCGCGTGACGGGGAGGATCGCCGCGTCCGTGGACCGCAACTACGACTCGCTCCACGGGGAGCGTCAGGCGGCGTTCGGTTTCTTCGAGGCCGAGTCGGCGCCTGCCGCGGCGGCGCTCCTGGCGTCCGCCCGGTCGTGGGCGCGGGAGAAGGACGCCGACGTGCTGCGCGGTCCGTTGAGCTTCACGACCAACGACGAGTGCGGGCTCCTGATCGAGGGATTCGACCACCGTCCCGCGTTGATGATGCCGTACAACCCTCCCGAGTACGCGGAGTGGATCGAGGCGGCGGGGTTTCAGAAGGCGAAGGATCTCTACTCGTTCCGCGCCCCGATTCCGAGCGAGCCGCCTCCGGCGTACGCGCGCATCGCGGCGATGACGCGGCGGAAGGAGAACGTCCGGACGCGCGCGATCGACATGCGACGGTTCCGGGAGGAGCTGGAACGGGTGAAGGAGCTCTACAACAACGCGTGGGAGAAGAACTGGGGCTTCGTGCCGATGACCGAACGCGAGATCGATCACATGGCCGCGCAGCTCAAGCCCGCGATCGTGCCGGATCTGGTCCGCTTCGCGGAGGTGGACGGGGTGCCCGTGGCCTTCGGTCTCCTCATGCCGGATCTCAACATCGCGCTCCGGAAGGCGGGCGGCCGGTTGTTCCCGTTCGGGCTCTTCCAGATCCTCTGGACCATGCCGCGGATCCGCGAGTTCCGGTTCATGGCGCTCGGCATCCGGGCGGAATGGAGGCGCACGGGGATCGCGCCGCTGCTCGTGGATGAATTGTGTCGCGTCGTGTGGCGGAAGGGATACCGATCGTGCGAGATCGGGTGGACGCTCGAGGACAACGAGCCGGTGAACCGGCTGGCGATCGTGATGGGCGGGACGCGCTCGGGGGTGTACCGGATCTACGAGAGGGAGGTCGCGTGAGCGGCGAGCGGGTGGCCGTCGTCACGGGTGCCTCCGGCTTCGTCGGGAGCCACATCGTGGACGAGCTCCTGCGCGACGGCACGCGCGTGAGATGTCTCGTGCGTCCCGGCTCCCCGACGCACTGGCTCGAGGGGAAGCCGGTCGAGATCGTGCGTCTTCGCTATGACCGGGTCGAGCCGATCGCGGAAGCGTTCCACGGGGCTTCGTGGATCGTGCACGCCGCGGGGCTCACGAGCGCGCGATCCCCGAAGGAGTTCCACGAGGCGAACGTCACGGTCACGGAACGCGTGCTTCGGGCCGCCACGTCGAACGGGATCTCGGTCGAGCGGTTCGCGCTGATCTCGAGCCAGGCGGCCGCCGGCCCCGCGGACTCGACGGGGCGCCCCGTGACCGAGGCCGATCGCCCGGACCCCGCCTCCCCTTACGGCGTGTCGAAGCTCCGGGGCGAGGAGCTGACCCTCCTCCTCAAGGACCGGCTTCCGGTCGTGGTGATCCGTCCTCCGGCGGTCTACGGTCCGAGGGACCGCGCGGTCTACCGGGTCTTTGCCGCCGTGAAGTGGCACGTGCTCCCGGTGCTCCGGAATCGCGGGCGCTTCTCGATCGTCTATGTGGAAGACCTCGCGCGCGCCGTCCGGCTCGCCCTCTCCCATCCCAGGGCCCCGGGGCAGGTCTATTTCGTGGGAGAGCCGGACGTCACGGACTACGACGAGCTGGGGCAGACGGTGCGGCAGGCGGTCGGAACCTGGGCGGTCACCGTGCGTCCCCCCGGGTTCCTGCTCCAGACCGCCGCGATCGCGGCCGAAGTGATCGCGACGATGGCGGGCCGGGCGCCGCTCCTGAGCCGGGAGAAGCTCGCGGAGATCACGGCGGGGGACTGGATCTTCAACTCGGCGAAGATCCGCGCCCAGCTCGGGTGGGAGCCCGAGGTTTCGCTCGAAGAAGGAGTTCGCCTGACCGCCGCGTGGTACCGCGAGGCCGGCTGGCTGTAGTCTGGCGGCTCTGGTACAATGACGCGGTGCGCGCAGGCACGCCGGGTGCGCGCGCGGAGGCCCTGCTCGTGATCCGTTCCCTGCTTCGATTCCGCGCCGTATCCGTTCCCCTTCTCCCGACCCCGGACCGGATCCTGATCCTGAGCCTGGCGTTCGCGCTCGCCTGGACCCTGGCGCTCCTCTTCTTCCCGGTCCGCGCGCACGCGGGCGAAGCCCAGGGCTCGTCGAGCGCCGCCGTCTCCCGGAACGTCACGCTTCTCTCGCATCTCGACGACTACGGCACGTACTCCGCCCTCTGCACGTACGTCCATTCGGACGGGCGGGAGTACGCCGTCCTCGGCACCACGACCGGGACCTCGATCGTCAACGTGACGAATCCCTCAGCGGCCTACGAGGTCACGTTCATTCCCGGGATCACCTCCCAGTGGCGCGAGATGAAGTCCTACGGAAACTACATTTACGTCACCACGGAGGCGCAGGGGGGCGGGATCCAGATCGTGAGGATGACGGATCCCGAGAACCCCGTGCTGGTGAGCACGTACGCGACCAACTTCAACCGGGCGCACACGCTCACGCTGGACGCCTCCCGGGGTCTCCTCCTCGCGAACGGGACGCGGTTCAACGCGGGCGCGACCGGCGTGCGGATCCTCTCGCTCGCGAATCCCGAGGCTCCGGTCGAGATCGGCGTCTACGCGACGGACTACGTGCACGACAGCTGGGTGAAGAACGACACGCTGTACGCGAGCTGCATCCAGAGCGCGAACATGAGGATCTTCGACTTCTCGGATCCAACGAATCCCTTCGACATCCACGGCTGGACGTATCCGGGCGCGCGGACCCACCAAGGCGAGAAGTCGCAGGACAACCGCTTTCTCTATGTGTGCGACGAGC
>DASTBC010000234.1 GCA_035712245.1 Candidatus Eisenbacteria bacterium | reverse complement strand
GACCGTTTCAAGACCGCATCGGAGTTCGCGGCCGCGATCGCGACGACGGAATCCACGATCGCCTTGCGATCCGAGGGGAGCGAACCCGAAGCACCGCTGCACGGGCAGCGTTCCAAGCCGCTGTCGACGACTGCGGCCACGATCCCCATGGTCGTTGCGCGAGGGCGCCGACGAGCGATGGCGCTCGCCGTGACTGCGGTGGCTGCCATCGCTCTGGCCGTGGCGTTGTGGCAGCTCGGACCGTGGCGCGGTCATGGCTCCTCACGTGTTCCGGCGAAGAAGGCCTGGATCCTGGTGGCCGAGTTCGACGGACCAGCCGCCGATTCGTCACTGGTGTCGGCAACTCGCGACCTGATGATGGCGGCGCTCGAGCAGTCTGAGATCGTGGCGATCGTTCCCACCGAGCAGATTCGTGTGGCCCTGCAGCAGGCGGGCAAACCGACTTCCACGCGAGTGGATGCCGAGCTAGCACGGGAGCTCGCCTACCGAAGCTCGGTGCGAACGGTGCTCGAGGGGCGGATCGGACGACTGGGGAGGGGCTACTCTGTTGTGCTGCGGCTGACGGATGTCGACAGCGCCAGGGTCGTGCTGTCGCTGAGTGACGAGGCGCGCGACGAGCAGGCACTGATTCCGACGCTGAACCGAGTCGCGCGGAGGCTCCGGGCCGAGCTGGGAGAGCGCCGCGCCGTGATCCAGGCGACCCGTGAGCTGACGACGTTGACGTCACCGTCGCTGGAAGCACTCAAGGCGTGGCGGAAGGCGCAGGATCTGATCAGCCGCAACGACAACCATGGAGCGATCACGATGGCCAGGGTCGCGCTCGCCCACGATCCGGAGTTCGCCGGGCCGTGGGGCATCATGGGATTCGCCTTCTCCAACCTGGGCGAGGCCGACTCCGCAGCTCTTGCCTTCGGTCAGGCACTATCGCGTCCGGCGCGGCTCACCGAACAGGGCGAACTCTTCTTCAGAGCCTCCCTTGCCATCCTGAGTGGCGACAACGCCGGTGCGCTAGCGTGGATCGATCGACTGGTGCTGGTCGCCCCCGAGCGAGCGATGGCTCACAACAACCGGGGCGCCATCCTGTCCAGCATGGGCCGCTTCGGCGAGGCCTTCGAAAGCTATCGCACTGCAGAGAAGGTCAGCCCGTTCGGTGTGGCCCAGCAGATCCTCTACAACCAGTTCCTGGTTCTGCTCACGCTCGGGCGGTTGCACGAGGCGCGGCAGATCGCTCCCCGACTCAACGGAAGCATGGGCCTAGTTGCCCCCATGATGATCGCGGGCGCGGCCGGGGGCTGGTTTGCCGCTGAGAGCCTCGCGTTTGCATTGCGGGGGAACCCGGCTGTTTACGAGGACCATCGTCTCGAGGCGGAGTGGATCCTGGCCGCGGCTCAGGCATCGCGGGGGCAGGTGAGGCTGGCGGAACAGACGCTTCGCCAAGTGCAGTCGGAGGCCGAGAACGCCAGCACGACCGTGGTGGCTAACCGAACCAGGTGGAGGAGGCTCATGATCGCCTTGTTCTCGCGAGGCGTCGCTGCCGCTCCGAGAGATGGTGGTCGCTGGGACAGCACGACCCTGGGACTCGTCACGCGCGGTGCCTGGGCCGCGGCCGCCGGCGACACCACATCGGCGCGCCGGCTGCTCGAGACTATGCGCGCGCGCTCGGAACCCGACATCGCCCGCCAGGGATTCACTCCGGCCATGGTGCAAGGCTGGATCGCCGCGCGTGCCGGCCGCTGGCAGGACGTTATGGATATCCTCGGCCCGGCGGCTCTGCAGGGCGAGCCCCGGGGAAACGTGCAGTTTCAGTCTGCCCCGCTCACTCGGTGGCTGGTGGCCGAGGCCTACGAACGGCTGGGTCACCCCGACTCCGCGGCGGCCTACTTCGAGCGAGCCATCGCCTCGCCGCCGGACGGCGGCTGGGATTTCGCGCAGAGTCGGATGGCCTCTTCTTTCGGTCACCAGCGACTCGTGCTCTTGTACGCCCGCATGGGGCGCACGGAGGAGGCCCGGCGGCACTGGGAGGCTTTCTCCCTGGCGTTCACCCGGCCCGACGCAGAAATGGCCCGACTCGTCGAAGAGGCCCGGGCCGCGCTGGCGAGCGCGGAGGGAGTGGCGAAGTCGGCGAGACGCTGAGTGGTCTTCGAGTCCTCGTCTCTCAGGCTGGCGCGGCGGCGTAGCGCATGAGCATGACGCCCGAGGGAAAGATCTTCGACTCGAACAAGTTCAGATTGACCCGCGTCCCGTCCGGGAACAGTTTCTTGCCCCCGCCGAGCGATACCGGGTAGAGGAGCAGGCGGTACTCGTCGACGAGATCCGCGGCGATCAGCGTGTGCGCCAGCACGCTGCTGC
>DASTBC010000233.1 GCA_035712245.1 Candidatus Eisenbacteria bacterium | reverse complement strand
CAGCCCGCCGGGGTAGCGGTCGTACAGGAAGATCGTGGACTCCCCCAGATTGGAGCTGTCCACGATCCCACCGAGATCGGGGCGGTCGCACATGACATGAAGGGGCAGCAGCGTGATCAGAAGGTTCCTCAACCCCGACATCGCTTCATAGGGATTCAACCCGGCAAATCGCACCTCGGCGCGCGGAGCCTCGTCGGGGCGGAACCAGACCGACACGGTCTCGAGGTTCTGCCTGGGCAGATCCAATGGGTGATAGCCGATCGCGTCCAGGCTCCTGAAACGGATCTTCTTGAAGGCCACGGTCGCCCACGACACGTCCGCGGTCCCCAACCCGACCTCCGCGCCATCCCACCGACGCACGTCGCGCCGCTCCAGTAACCGCAACCGAGTGTCCAACACCGGCTGTGTGTAGTAATCGACTTCCCTGCCCTCCACGTAGGCGATCTTCTGCTGCAGATCCAGCTCCCGCACGAAGAACGTATCGCCCTCGTGGAGATAGATCGCCTCGGGATAGACCAGCTCCACCGCGCTGATCGAGTCGACGGTCGCGATCACGGCATTGGAGCGCTTCGCGTCCACGATCGTGAACGTGTCGTCCCCGATCGTCCGCAAATTGACCTTCCCCGCCGGATAATCCGTCGAGGACCAGTACCGCGTCCCGTCCAGCGACTTCATCGCGCCGTCCTCTTCCAACAGCTCGGCAAGTCGCGGCGCGCGCGGACCGAACAGCAACTCGTCCTCGCGCGACAGGGGCAACTCGTAGGCCGCGCATGCCAGGTGGGAGGCCAGCACGTAGGGGTTCTCCGGATCCAGCACCGCGCTCTCGGGCGTCTGCGCGAAGAAGTACTCGGGGTGACGCATCAGGTACTGATCGATGGGATCGTCATAGCCAACGACCACCGCCAACGCCGGAGCGTGCGACCGGCCCGCCCGGCCCGCCTGCTGCCACGTGCTGGCGATCGTATTCGGAAAGCCCACCAGCACCGCGGCATCCAGCGAGCCGACATCGATCCCGAGCTCCAGAGCGTTCGTGGAAATGACCCCCCGAAGCTCGCCGTCGAAGAGCCGCCGCTCGATCGACCGCCGCTCCTCCGGCAAGTACCCCCCGCGATAGGGGCTCAGCCGGTCCGCAAGCCCATCCGGATCGCGCGCGAGCTGCTCGCGCGTGTAGCGGTAGATCAGCTCCGCCGCCACGCGCGACCGCGTGAAGACGATCGACTGCACGCCCCGGCGCATCAGCTTCACGAGGATCCGCTCCGCTTCCACGGAGGCGCTCGTCCGCCCTGGCGTATCCGGCGTCCCGTGCTTGGGATTCCAGAACGCGAAGATCTTCGGCCCCCGCGGCGCGCCGTCCTCGTCGACGACCTCGACGCGATCCCCCACCAGCAGCTCCGACAGCTCCCCCGGATTCCGGATGGTCGCCGACGACAGCAGGAACTGCGGCCGCGAGCCGTAGTGCCCCGCCACCCGCCGCAGCCGCCGCAGCACGTTCGAGACGTGCGACCCGAAGATCCCGCGGTACGTGTGGACTTCGTCCACCACGACGTAGCGAAGATTCGAGAACACACGACTCCAACGCGAGTGATACGGGAGGATTCCCTGGTGCAGCATGTCGGGATTCGTCAGGATCGCGTTCGCCTGCTCGCGCAATCGACGTCGCGCGCCGCCGGGCGTGTCGCCGTCATAGGTGCCCGCCACCACCGCGTGGTGCAGCGCACCCGAGGACTGGGCCATGCGCGTCAGTCCCCGAAGCTGATCCTGTGCGAGCGCCTTGGTCGGGAAGAGATACAGGGCGACCGCGCCCGGCTCCAGCAACAGCCGCTCCAAGATTGGGAGGTGATAGGCCAAGGACTTCCCCGACGCCGTCCCCGTCGCGATCACGACGTGCCGCCCCTCGCGCGCCAGATCGACCGCGCGCGCCTGGTGCGAGTACAGGCGCTCGATCTCCTGAGCCGCCAGCACCTGCCGCAGCGCTTCGGGAAGCGGCACCGCGAGATCGCCGTACACCGCCTCGCGCGAGGGAAGCCGCTCGACATGGACCAGCTCGGTCTCACCGCGTCCACCCGCGCGCCAGCCGCCGCCCGCGCCGCCGGCACCCGGGCCCACGCGCTCTCCACGTCCCGCGCGCGTCACCAGCGATTGCAGCAGCGCCTCCAGCTCGCCGACCGTCTCCACCGCGGACGGCCGGGCCGCGGGCTCGAACAATCCCTGCCGCGGGGGCGGCGCCCCCACCCGGATCGGACTCATCGCGGCCACCCCCTCCCAGCGGCTCCTCGCATCACAGCAAGCCCTCCCCCTCCAGCATCCGCCGCATCAGCTTCGCGCTCGTCGCGGCCTGCCCCGCGTGGCAGTTGTTGAAGAACACGAACGTCTTCTTCGTGTTCGCCGCCAGGTCGCGGATCTTCTCCACCCACTCCTTCAACTCGTCCTCGGAGTACAGGTAGTCGTATCGCAAGAGCTGCCGCGTGCCCGCCGGCAGAGGCTTCTCCTTCGCGGGATCGATCGGCACGCCGGAGAAGAGCGGCCCGAGCGGCGTTCCGGCTCCACCGCTCGCCGGCTCGGGCGCGGTCGGGGTGCGCGACGGCATCGCACCGGCACCGGCACCGGCGCGAGCGCCGCGCGAGCGCGCCCGGGAATCCGGCCCGCTCCCCTCCTCGCGATACCAGTTCACCTTGTTCCGACCGTGGAACCGGA
>DASTBC010000232.1 GCA_035712245.1 Candidatus Eisenbacteria bacterium | reverse complement strand
CGCCCGAGAGTTCACATCGACGGCGGGGTTTGGCACCTCGATGTCGGCTCATCGCATCCTGGGGCTGGAGAAGGTCCCAAGGGTTCGGCTGTTCGCCGATTAAAGCGGTACGTGAGCTGGGTTCAGAACGTCGTGAGACAGTTCGGTCCCTATCCATCGCGGGCGCAGGATATTTGAGGGGAGCTGGCCCTAGTACGAGAGGACCGGGTCGGACGGACCTCTAGTGTACCGGTTATCGTGCCAACGGTATTGCCGGGTAGCTATGTCCGGATGAGATAAGCGCTGAAAGCATCTAAGCGCGAAACTCGCCCCAAGATGAGATATCCCCCAGCATAAGCTGGCTAAAGGACCCTCGGAGATGACGAGGTTGATAGGCCGGAGGTGTAAGCGCGGCGACGCGTTCAGCCGACCGGTACTAATCGTCCGTGCGGCTTGATCGGACTTTCAGATGTCCGGTGGTCTCGTCCCAACCGTCAACCCGATTCAGTTGTGAGATCGTGAGACGCGTCCGCCGCGAGGCGGTGCGTCCAAGGAAATTCCGGTGGCTACGGCGGAGGGGAAACACCTCTTCCCATTCCGAACAGAGCAGTTAAGCCCTCCAGCGCCGATGGTACTGCACGGGAGACTGTGTGGGAGAGTAGGTCGCCGCCGGGAGTCTTCGAAAAGGCCCTTCGGGAAACCGAGGGGCCTTTTTCTTTGCCGTGCGGCCGACTCGGAGCGCAGGATTTTTCTCGGAATCTCTCGCCTTGACTCGGGCGTCACAGATACGTGACTATCTGGTCACGTATCAGCTCGGCCGAATGCGCCGAGGCGCCGGTCCAACGTAAGGAGGGATGCCGTGAATCAGACCGTGAAAGACGATCTCGTGATGAACGTGGAGCAGACCCTGAACATCAAGGCCCCGCCCGAAAAGGTTTTCGATGGCCTGATCCGGCACCTGTGCGACATGGAAGGGGAGCCCGGAAAGCCGCGGCTCAAGTTGAAGCTGGAGCAAAAGCCCGGGGGCCGGTGGTATCGGGATCTGGGTGGGGAGAGCGGCCACCTCTGGGGCTTCGTCCAGTCGATCAAACCCCCGACACTCCTCGAGATCTTCGGTCCCTTGATGATGTCCTATCCGGTCGCGGGGCACATGATCATCCGGCTCGCGCCGACCGACGAGGGGACTCGGCTCGTCTTCAAGAACCAGGTCTTCGGCCCGATTCCCGAGGAGTATCGGGACGGAATGCCGGAGGGATGGGGCCAGATGCTGGACGCGCTGAAGCGCGATCTCGAGGGGTGAAGCGGAGGACGGCGCGAGGGAGTCCGGCGGCGAGCCGGAAGAGACGTGCGGCGCGGTCGAGTGGCGGCGTACCCCCCGACCTCGACGCGGTCTGGAAGGCTCTCGCCGATCCCACGCGCCGGACGATTCTGGATCACCTTCGCCTCGGACCCCGCACCACGTCCGAGATCGTGAACCAGGTCCCCGGGCTGACCCGCTTCGGCGTCATGAAGCATCTTTCCATCCTGCGCGAGGCCGGGCTCGTGCAGACTCGTGAGGAGGGGCGGACCGTCCACAACAGCCTGAACGTCATCCCGATCCGGTTGATCTACGAGCGCTGGGTGAGCGGGTACCAGGACCTCTGGGCCCGGCACCTGACGGGGCTCAAGCACGCGATCGAGGAGGAGCATCCAGGCGACGTCTGAACGATCCTTCGAACGAGGGATCGATTCCATGGAGACACGACATGAAGGCCCAGCAAGCACTCGCCCAGCAATTCGGATTCATGTACCGCGTCACGGCCGCGAACCTCGAAGGGATGACGCGGGAGCAGTCGCTCGTCCAGCCTCCGCGGGGAGGGAACTGCGCCAACTGGATCCTCGGCCACGTGACCAACGTGCAGAACGGCGTCATGGAGCTTCTCGGACAGCCCGCGGTGTGGCAGAGCGAGCAGCTCGCGCGGGCGGGATACGAACCGATCCAGTCCCAGGCGGGCGCGATCGACTGGGACACGATGAGGGATCGTTTCCTCGGTTCCTCGGACCGATGCGTCGCGGCGATCTCCGCGCTTTCGGACCCGAGCCTCGCCGAAGAAGTGCCCCACCCGTTCGGCGGCACCTGCACCCGGGGGGAGCTCCTCACGACCCTCGCGTTCCACCAGACCTACCATGCGGGACAGCTGGCGATGTGCCGGCGGATCGCGGGCCTGGAAGGAGCGATCAAGGCTCCGGGGCAGCGCCAAACGCAGAAGGCGTCTGATTCCCGGAGCTAGCTCGATGGCGGCCCTTCGCGCGCTGCACGCGGACATCACGACGCTCACGGTGGATGCCATCGTGAATGCCGCGAACTCCTCCCTCCTCGGCGGCGGCGGCGTGGACGGCGCGATCCACCGAGCGGCCGGGCCGGAGCTGCTCGAGGAGTGCATGCTCCTTGGAGGCTGCCCGACCGGCGACGCGAAGCTCACGAAGGGGTACCGCCTGCCGGCCAGGTACGTCATCCACACGGTGGGTCCCGTCTGGCGCGGTGGGAAGAACCGCGAGCCGGAGCTCCTGGCTTCGTGCTACCGCAGGTCCATCGAGGTCGCGGCGGAGAACGTCGCGTGCACGATCGCGTTTCCCGGCATCAGCACCGGTGTGTACGGCTATCCGGTCGATCTCGCCGCCCGGGTCGCCGTCCGCTCGGTTCGTTCGACGGTGCTCGCGCACGCGGCGCTCCGGGAGGTGATCTTCTGCTGCTTCTCGGCGGGGGACCTGGCAATCTACGAGAGCCTTCTGGAACAGCCATGAAGTCACCGCGTAGTCGACCAGGTAGAGACTGATGATTCGAACCCACGACCGGCAGCGTCTCCAGCTTCCCGTGAGCGCGCTGCCCGCGCCCCGCGCGCAGGAAGCGGTCGAAACGCTCGCCGATGCCTTCCGCGACTACCCTGTCATGCGATACGTCATCGGCAACGCCGGCGGCGACTACGACCGCCGGCTCGATCTCCTGATCGGGGTCTTCGTCGGTCGCAGGGTCGCGCACGGCCATCCGATTCTCGCGATCGAGCAGGAGGGAGTCGTGCTCGGCGTCGCGACGCTCACCCCTCCCGGGGAGCACGGCACGCCACCGTCACCCGAGTTCGAGGCGAGGAGGGATGCCCTGTGGCGGGAGCTGGGCGAAGAGGCCAAGGCACGCATGGAGGCTCTCGTCGCGGTCTGGGAGCGTCTCACCGTCCCCGGCCCGCAATGGCACCTCAACATGCTCGGCGTCCGGGGCTCTCACGCGGGGCGCGGTCTCGGCCGGATCCTGATGGACGAGGTACACCGGATCTCGAGGGAGGACCCGGGCTCGACCGGCGTGAGCCTCAGCACCGAGCTGCCCTCCAACGTCCTCCTGTACGAGCACTGCGGGTACGAGGTCCGCTACCACGAGCGAGTCGCGGACGACCTCGAGACGTGGATCCTGTTTCGGAACGATGCCGTCGGCTGACCAAGGCTGACCCGCCGCCGGATCGCCGGAGTCACCCGGAGCCTTCCGTCCCCAGATCGACGCCCATCTCCGTTGCCGCACGATAGGCGGCACGACCCAGGATGCCGACATACGTCGGATACGACATGGGGATGCGGGCAAGGTCCTCCACACGGAGGTTCCCGGCCATGGCGACCGCCACGGCCTGGACGATGTCCACCGCGCGTTCGCCCACGACGTTGCAGCCGAGGATCGTGTGCGTCTCGCGGTCCGCGATCAGTTTGCAGAAGCCCGTCGTCTGACCGTCGATGATCGTTCGGGTCGTCTCGTCGAACCGGACGCGCGCGACCACGACGTCGTGTGACGCGCGCGCCGCGGCCTCGGTGAGGCCCACGCGCGCGTACTCCGGGTCGGTGAAGCTGCCGATCGGAACCACCTGATCCCGAACCCGCGTCGACGCACCCCGCAGCGCATTCGTCGCCGCGACATACCCCTCGTGCATCGCGGTCGGTGCGAGCATGAAGCGTCCGGTGATGTCTCCAGCCGCGAACACGTGGGAAGCGGAGGTTCGCATGTATTCGTCCACTCGTACGAACCCTCTCTCGTCGATCTCGATCCCGCCTCGCGCCAGGTCGAGCCCGGCCGTGTCCGCAAGCCACCCGACGGTCGAGACCGCCAGGGCCGCTTCCGTGTGATCGCTCGCGCCGTCCTTCGCATACGTCATCCGAACCCCCTGCGGCGTCGCCTGGAAGGACTCGATCCTTCCGAATCCCTCGTGTACCACCATTCCCGACGCGCGCAGGGCGTGTGCGACGACCGCCGACACCTCCTCGTCCTCGGCCGGGAGGATGCGCGCGCCCGATTGGAAGAGCTGAACCCTGGATCCGAAGGCGTGAAAGATCGAAGCGACCTGGAGTCCCGTCATGCCGCCTCCCACCACGATCATCGAAGGAGGGACGTCCGTCAGGCTCCACGCATCGCTGTGGGTGGCCACGAGCTCGGAGCCCGGCACGCGCAGCCGCCGACTGATGCCTCCGGCGCAGAGGACGATCCTCTCGCCGGACAGGCGTAATCCGCCCTCCGACTCCACGGTGTGGGAGTCGGTGAACCGAACGGTGCCGGCATCCTCGTGAAGAATCACTCCGAGGCGGTCGATCTGTTCGCGGAGCGACGATCGGTCGCGGACCGTCTGAACCACCTCTCGGGTCCGCGCGAGGAGTTTTCCGTAATCGAGGGACGGTTCGCCGACCGCGATTCCGTACCGTGCGAGCTGCCGTGCCTCGCGGATCAGGCGGGCGGCCTGGGCCAGAGTCCGTACAGGGACGGGCCCGTCATTGGCGGCCATTCCTCCAAACCGATCCCGGGTGATCAGCGTCGTCCGCGCACCCAACTCAGCCGCTCGTGCGGCAGCGACGACACCCGCCGGACCCGCTCCTATGACCACGACGTCCACGCCTACCTTCTATCAAACAACCTTGACAGGCGGCAACCTCGACCTAACAATCTAAGCTCTCACGAGCATTTGCTCCGGCTGTTCCCCCTCTCCCACCGGAAGAGACGCTCGCTCACGGACCGAATACACGAACCACCGAGTTCGGAGGAGTTTTCATTGTCCCAATTTGGATCGCCGTGCCTGTGCCGGCGAGCCCCTTAGACGGCCGAAAGGAGATCGAGATGAGCGACCAGGACGCGACCAAGCCGGCAGCGATGGCGATACCGAAGGAGGGTTATTTCAAGCTCGAGAAGGGCCGATACGGACCCACCTTCCCTCGGACCCCCGCGTGCTATGGATTCACGGTCATTGCGAAGGTCAAGCAGGGCCGGGAGGAGGCCGTTCGCGAGTACGCGAACACGATCGAGAAGGCCGTGGCGGCAAGTCCAACGGTCCTGGCTCCCCTGAAGCTCCACTACCTGCGCTGGGTTCTGTTCGACGTCGGCTCGGGGCTTCACTTCATGTACCAGGGCATCTTCGACACGGATTTCGACAAGTACATCGACGATGCCATCGTCCTGTTCAATCAGACCGGCATCGACACGGTCTTCCTGAACCTGGAGGGATGGCCCGAAGACTGGAGGACGAACGTCCCGGCGGTGGCGAAGTTCTTCCGTGACCATCAGCGCCCGAGCTTCCTGGAGTACGGCGAGTACCCCTTCGTCACCGCCGTCGAGATCAAGAAGGCGCTGAAGTTGAAGCGGGCCTTCTCCGAAGCGCTCGATCAGATGCAATGAATCTCGATCTGGAAGACATCCAGCACTTCCTCCTGGCACGCACGCCCGCGCTCGCCGCGAGATACGAGTTCCTCACCTTCCGGGACGCGGCACAGGGACGCGCGTGGCTGGGGAGCCTGGTCGACAAGGTCGGCTCGGCGCATGCGGTGGGAGGCGGGGCCCCGGATTCCCGGTGGGTGACCGTCGCCTTCACCTGGAACGGGCTTCGGGCTCTGGGAATCGACGAACCGTCCCTGGCGACCTTCCCCGAAGAGTTTCGCCAGGGGATGGCGGAACGCGCGGAGATCCTCGGCGCCACGGGAGCCAACCATCCGAGCCAGTGGGTCGACGGCCTGGCGGATCCGAGCTTGCACGCGATCGTGATCCTGTTCGCACGCGACGTCGCGGAGCGCGAGCGATGCAGGCAGGAGCACGATCGGCTGCTCGCGGAATGCGGCATGACCGCTCTCTCGCACCTGGATCTGGAAGCGCTTCCCCCTCATGACGTTCCCCACGAGCATTTCGGATACCGCGATCGTCTCTCGCAACCGGTGATCGAGGGGACTGGTGTCGAGCCCACGCCGGGATCGGGACCACCGATGAAGGCAGGGGAGGTCATCCTGGGATACCCGGACGAGCTGGGGGCTCCGCCACCGTTGCCCCAGCCGGAGATCCTCTCGCGCAACGGCAGCTTCATCGCCTACTTCCGGCTCCAGGAGCACGTGGGCGCGTTCCGCGAGTTTCTCCGGGAGCATGGCAAGACAAAGGAGGGCGAGGAGCTGCTCGCGGCGAAGCTCATGGGCCGCTGGCGGAGTGGCGCGCCGCTGGTCCTGGCGCCGGAGAAGGATGATCCGGAGCTCGGCGCCGACATGCAGCGCAACAACGACTTCGACTACGGCCGGATGGACCCGTACGGGTACGGATGCCCGCTGGGCGCGCACATCCGGCGCATGAACCCTCGCGACACCGCGGAGAACATGCAGCGTCGGAAGATGATCCGTCGTGGCGGCACCTATGGTCCTCCGCTTCCGGAAGGGTCGCCCGAGGACGGGGTGGAGCGCGGAATCGCCGCGTTCGCGGGATGCGCGAGCCTGGTCCGGCAGTTCGAGTTCGCGATGAACGTCTGGGTGAACGACCCGACCTTCCACGAGCTCGGGAACGAGCGCGACCCGATCATCGGGACCCAGGACGGGACGTTCGACATGACCATTCCGAGCCGGCCCATCCGAAAGAAGCTCAAGGGCATTCCTGCCTTCACGACCATTCGAGGCGGCGCCTACTTCTTCCTTCCCGGCATCAAGGCGCTCCGCTTCCTCACGTCCGGAGCCATGGTGCCGGAGAAAGCCTCGGCGTAGCCGCCGCGACAAGGAGAGTCATCGTGCCAGACGCCATCGACCTGCCCCGCGTGTACAACCAGTTTCACGCGCCACGCAAGTTCACTCCAGGAAAGCGGCGCGTGAGCGTCTACGTCACCTGGAGCTACCCCGGCGAGGCGAATCGAGACGTGACCGAGATGGACAATCGCTTCTCGACCATGACGGAGGTTCGCCGCGTCGGCTGGCCGGACTTCGAGTCGCCGGGATATGCGGACCCGGTGCAGTTTCTCCAGGGTATCGCCGGTTCCCTCGAGCTCTTCTTCCGAGCCTGGGTGCCATTCCAGCTCCTGGTCGAGGAGGTCACCGGACACGCGGTACCCATGTACCAGCGGATCGATCAGGCTGGATACCGCCTTCCTCTCGACGAGCGCGTGCTGGCGGACACCGATACGCTGATGATCTTCGGCCTGGACCACATGGTGACGGAGCAGGAGGCATCGCCAGGCGAGATCGAAGCGATCCGCCGCTTCCTGGAGCGGGAGGGGGCGTGCCTCATCCTGGGTCCGCATCACGACGTCGGCTGCACGCCCGACATGGGGCAGCGCGCGATGGAGTATGCGCATCACGGGGATGCGCTCGTTCCCCGGCAGCAGCGCTTCGGGAAGTACACGCGCTCCCTCATGACCGGGCTCGGCATTCCGATCGAGAACCGTTACGGCCTTCGCCCTCAGGTCGTCCGAGGAACGACCCAGGTCGCGCCGTTCACCGCGAACCGGGACCTGGACACGAGAGGCTGGCTCGAGGGCGTGACGAACTTCAACTTTCACATGCACCTGCCTCACTATGCCGTCACATCCGAGGATTCCAACGCGGTCCGGGTGCTCGCCACCCAGCCGATCGACCTCTCGAGGCCGCATCCGTTCACGGAGGCCGGGAACCGTGAGTTCAACTCGTTCGCCTGGATCCCGCCCAACGGTAGGAGGGCGGGGGAGATCCTTCTCGTCGACTCGACCGTGTTCAGCACGCTCTTCGGCGGGGACGAGAGCCTCGAGCGCTTCTGGAAGAATCTCGCCACGGCCAAGTGAGACGCGTTCTCGTCGGGGCCGGTCTGCCCGTGGCGTGCCTCATCGCGCTCGCCGCCGGCGCGGGCGCCCAGACCCGCACCCCCGTCACCGGCCACTATCCTCCTGGACAGTCGGGCATTCGCGGGGCGGCGGCTTCATCGCCCGGGCTGACGGTCACGAACTTCAACCGCTTCTTCTCCAACCTGAACGTCCAGGACGCGCACGGTAACGGGGCCGGGGAAGTGGGTGAAGTGCGCTACGCGAACATCACCATGTTCACCTGGACGACCTCGCTCGAATTCCTCGGCATGAGGTACGGCGCCCTGGCGGGGATCCCGTTCAGCACCGGGAACCTCCGTCCTTCCGGCGAGGATCTCGACGACACGAGTCTTGGGCTGGGCGACATCCTCGTCACGCCGGTTTCCTTGTACGGGACGAAGGGAGCGTTCGACTACCAGTTCCAGTTCACCGTCTGGTCTGCGTCCGGGCGATTCTCCCCGGGCGCGACGAACAATCGCGGGTCGGGGTTCTGGGCCCTCGTCTACTCGGTCGGCGGCGTCTACTACCCCGGGTCGCACCGCGACGCCTGGAGCGTGTCCGCGGTCGCCCGGCTGGAGCAGAACTTCGAACAGGAGGGCACCGGGATCACGCCCGGGGACGACGTCGTCGTCGATTGGGGGATCGGCCGTGTGGTGCGGGTCGGGTCACGGCCTCTCGACATCGGTGTGGCGGGCTTCGGAACGTGGCAGCTCTCCACCCAGGTCGGGGGCCCTCCCGACAGCGATATCAGCCGGTACCGATACCAGGGAATCGGGGTGGATGCCAGCTACGCGGCCTCGCCGAAGATGGCGATCCGCACACGGATCCAGTGGGAGTACGCTGCGCGGAACGTCGTGGAGGGGAACAATGTCTGGGTCATCCTCAACTACCGGATCTTCTAGCGTGGACGAGAAGGAGCGATTCACCCGGTTCTGGATCGAGGAAACGAGGACGACTACTTCGGCAAGCAGCGGCCCGCCGCGCCGATGGCGTGGAGCTTTCTGTTCGGCCTCGTGCATCACCGTGGCCAGATCACGACCTACTTTCGGCCCATGGGCTCCACCGTGCCGCAGATCTACGGGCCGAGCGCCGATGAACCGCAAGCTGGTCGCAAGCGCTACGGCTTGCGGGGGAGGATCACCGCGAAGTTCATCCGCACCCTCCACTCCGGTCCGCCGTCGGGAGCCACGACGTAGATGCCGGCGCCCCCCTGAACGCTGAACGGGAGGGGGCCGAACTTGGTGATCTTGCTCACGAGGAAGTTGATCGGAACGGTCCAGGTATCGTCGTCATCCGCCTCCCAGTTTGCCGCGCTTTCGCTCATCAGGGTGTAGGTGACGCCGCCTGGGGTGCAGTATCCGACGAATGGCTGGAGAAAGGTCTGGTTGACGTCGGCGCGGTCGACGTTGCTCGTCTGGGCGAACGACCAGAGTTGGTTCGCCAGAATTCCGTACACCCATGGGCCCTGGATCCTCAAGACGACGCCGGTGGGCCCCGCCGACCACCGGCCGCTGCCGAGAGTCGAATCCGAAGTCATCGGCAACCCGAAGACGGGCCCGATGCCCCACGTGAGCGACGCCCCGCCCGCCGGAGATAGGAACGCCGAGAAGGTCACGTCGCTGAACCCCGAGGACGCTCCCAGCGAGGCGGGCTGGGCGACGTAGGGCAGGATCCATCGGGCGATCAGATTCAAGGTGGGGCTGAGCGAGATGGGGACGACCGGCTGGATGTTGAGGACGTTCTTCAGGCCGTCGTCCGGTCCGACGCCGTTCTCCCAGTTGAACTGAAATGGAATGCTCACCATGTCCGAGACCGGATTGGCCAGCTTCTTGGCGAGCGATTGCACGTCTTGTCCGGCGGTTGGATCTCCCATGGCGGCGGGGGCGGATCCCCATACCCCCGCCAACAACGCGATGGACGCAACCCCGCTCCCGAACGTACGGATGATACGAGTCACCACCTAGCCTCCTGTAGCGGGGTGGTAGCTTCGCCGACTTCGATTCTCACCGGATCATGCCACGGCTTCCTGGCAAACGGCGAGTGCCGAACCGACCATGCTATAGTCCGGAGCTGTGAAGTCGCCGCCGCAGGGCCCGCCGCTCGCGTGGACCCTGCTGGCTCTCGTCGCTACCTCCAAGCTCATCCTCCAGCTCGTCGCGATCCACCAGTACGGCTACTTCCGCGACGAGCTCTACTACCTCGCGAGCACCGAGCATCTCGCCTGGGGTTACGTCGATCACCCGCCCCTTTCGATCGCGGTCCTGGCCGTGATCCGGGCGGTCCTCGGGGATTCGCTCCTCGCGATCCGGATCGTCCCGGCGCTCGCCGGCGCCGCGACCGTGTTCCTCACCGGCGCCCTGGCCTGGCGGCTCGGTGGGGGAGCGTTCGTGCAGTCCCTGGCCGCGCTCTGCGCGCTCCTCGCGCCGCAGTATCTCGGCACGAATCACTTCTACTCCATGAACTCTCTCGATCTCCTCCTCTGGACCATGGCGATCTGGTTCCTCCTCGACGCCCTCGGCACGGCGCGTCCGCGCGCGTGGATGGCTCTGGGCCTCACGCTCGGCCTCGCGCTCCTCAACAAGATCAGCGCGATGTGGCTTGGCGGTGGAATCGTTCTGGCGCTTCTCCTCACGCCGTACCGGCGGGTCCTGCTCACACTCTGGCCCGCGCTCGCCGCGCTCGTGGCGGCGCTCGTCTTTCTCCCTCATGTGCTCTGGCAAGTCCAGGAAGGCTGGCCGACGCTCGAGTTCATGCGGAACGCGACCGCCCTCAAGATGACCGATACCCCTCCTCTCGACTTCCTTCGCGAGCAGCTGCTCACCATGAACCCTGGCACCGCTCCCATCTGGATCGTCGGCCTCCTGGCGGGCCTCCTCGGGCTCCACGGTCCGCGAGGCCGCGTGCTCGCCTGGATCTACGTGGGAGTGCTCGTCCTCCTTCTCGTGGCGGGACGGAGCCGCGCGTCGTACCTCGCCGTGGCCTACCCGATGCTCTTCGCAATGGGGGCCTCCTCCGCGGAGCGCGTCGCGGCCCGCGCGCGGATGGGCTGGGTCCGGCCCGCAACGATGACGATCATCATCCTGGCCGGGCTTCCTCTCGTCCCTCTCGCGCTCCCCGTGCTCCCCGTCGAGACGTACGTTCGCTACCAGGAGACGCTCGGACTCGAGCCGGACACGGACGAACGGCAAGAGATGGGCGCGCTGCCGCAGCACTTCGCGGACATGTTCGGCTGGGAGGAGAAGGCCGCGCTCGTGGCGCGCGCCTACGAGCGCCTCGCCCCGGAGGAGAGGTCCCGCTCGAGAGTCTTCGGCCAGAACTACGGGGAGGCCGGCGCGATCGACGTCCTGGGGAGGAAGCTGGGACTGCCGCGGGCGCTGAGCGGCCACAACAGCTACTGGCTCTGGGGGCGCGACGATCCCGATACGACCTGGAACGTCCTGATCATCATAGGAGGGGACCGGCAGGACAACGCGGAGTTCTTCGGCAGCCTGGAGATCGTGGGGCAGACGCGCAATCCCTGGTCCATGCCGTACGAGCGCGGGCTGGATGTCTCGATCGGGCGGAAACCGCGGGTCAGTCGGAGCGAAGCATGGCCTCGCATGCGCCGGTACATCTG
>DASTBC010000231.1 GCA_035712245.1 Candidatus Eisenbacteria bacterium | reverse complement strand
GCTCGAGTCCGAACCGCGGCATCAGCGGGGCGAGCAGGAACCCGGCCGCGATCAGCCCCACGTTCAGCATCGTGGGGGAGAGCGCCGGGACGAAGAAGACGCGGCGCGTGTTCAGGAAGCCCATCGCGGCGGCCGCGAGGGAGACGAAGAGCAGGTACGGCATCATGATCTGCGTGAGGAGCGTCGTCAGTCCGAGCTTTCCCGGCTCGTCCGCGAACCCGGGAGCCATCACGCGCACGAGCCAGGGCGCGGCGAGGATGCCGAGGAGGCAGATCAGCGAGATCTTGACCAGGAGGAGGTTGATCACGAGGTTCGCCAGGCGGAGCGCCGCCGGACGGCCACCCCGGTGCTCGGCCTGGGTGAGCGTGGGAACGAAGGCCGCGTTCATCGCCCCTTCGGCAAAGAGATCGCGCAGGAGGTTCGGGATCCGGAACGCGACCTGGAAGGCGTCGACCGCGTAGCCGGCGCCGAACTGGATGGCGAAGACCTGCTCGCGGACGAGCCCGAGGAGGCGGCTCACGAAGGTGGCGGCCGAGATGACCCCGGCAGCCCTCGCGACCCCGCGTCCGCTCGTGGCGCCCGTGCCGGCCGCGCCGCGCTTCGCGCCCAGGTCGGCGGGACTCGAAGGGGCTTCGGGCGGGGGCTCGCCCCCGGGAGGTGGAGGCGGCGGCTCGGGAGGGCGCTGGCTCACGGAGCCGCATCGTCCGACGCCCCCCGGACCTTGTCAAGCTGGCTTCCGGTCAGGGGTTCCGGCGCCCCAACGGGAACCGTGGAACGGTGCCGGGGTCTGGTATAATAGTGCGAGCCCGGTGGCGTTGCACCGTCTCGGGATTCCCACTTGAGGAGCGACATCCATGAGCCCGAACGACCAGGACAAGGAAATCGTAGAACGCCTCATCGCGGAGACCAATCTGTCGGCCCGTATGGACGCCTTGATTGGGGAGATCTGCGACAAGCTCCGTGAATACGGAGTGGCGTCACCCCACAAGGCCTTCAACGACCTGGTCGACCCGTTCCGCGAGTACTTCATGCTCGAGTACGAGGAGGAACGGGGGCTCGATGAAGTGGAAGAAGAGGTGGAGGACGACGAGGAGGAGGACGAGCGCAGCTACTGAACGCCCGGCGGTAGCTCGCGCCGGGACACGCTCCCCTGATCGGAGGCCGGGGCCTCCGCCAGCCTTCTGAGGAGCGCCAGGTTTCTTCGATCCATCACGACGCCGTCCTTGCCTTTGGGCGTTTCGATCACCATCGGAACGGGGCGGAGCCGCGCGTCGCGCAGGATTCTCGCGAACGGCTCCGTGCCCAGCCTGCCTTTCCCGATGTGCGCGTGCCGGTCGACGCGGCTCCCGCGCTCGTTCTTCGAATCGTTGAGGTGCATCCAGCGGAGGTTCTCGAGGCCCAGGATGGTGTCGAACTCCGTGAGCGTCTCCTCCCACCCCTTCTCCGTCGTCAGGTCGTAGCCCGCCGCGTGGACGTGGCACGTGTCCATGCAGAACGCGACGAGGTTCGGCTGCCCGGCCCGTTCGCGGATGCGCGCCAGCTCGTCGAACGTACGCCCCAGCGTCGACCCCTGCCCCGCTACGGACTCCAGGAGAACCATGACCGCGGGCGCCGGCACGATCTCGCGCACGCGGTCGAGCGACTCGGCCGCCCGATCGCATCCCGCGAGCACGCCGCTTCCCATGTGCGCTCCCGGGTGGGTGACGAGATAGGGAATCCCGAGCGCCTCGCACCGGCGGATCTCCTCCGCCAGCGCCTCGATCGAGCGCGCGCGGAGCGCCGGATCCGGGGAGGCCAGGTTGATCAGGTAGGAGTCGTGCGCGGCGGCCGAAACGAGCCCGCTGGCCTGCCACGCCCGCCGAAAGCCTTCCGTCTCCTCCTCGCTCAAGGGCTTCGCCCGCCACTGGTTGCAGTTCTTCGTGAAGAGCTGGACCACGCGGGAACGGACCGCGAGCGCGCGCTCGATCGCCTTCGTCACGCCCCCGGCGATGCTCATGTGGGCGCCCAGGAGGGGCCCCTCTCCGGGTGCGGGGCGGAGCCGCTTCCCTCCTGGGGCCGCCGAGGGCCCTTTTGTAACGCGGGCTCTTTCCACTTGAGGTATGGCTCGATCGGGCCGATGGCTCGAGTTACGGGAATACGCTCGCTCCGAGCATACAGGCGGGGGGGCCGTGGCCGGTAAGGGGACGCGGGTCGCGCGGGAGACGAAGCCGGTGCCCCGGCACTGCGTGCTCTGTGGGACGAAGCTGCGAGGCATTCGCGAGCACGGCGTGCCGCGGCGCGCGTGTCCGAAATGCGGCTTCATCGCGTACCGGAATCCCACGCCCGCGTGCGGCGTGATCGTGATGCGCGAAGGAAGCGTGCTGCTCGCGAGGCGGGCGCACGAGCCCAGGCTCGACTGCTGGGGGATCCCGGCGGGATTCATGGAATACGGAGAGCACCCCGAGACCACGGCGGTCCGGGAGGCGCTCGAGGAGACGGGACTCCGGGTGAGGCTCACGGGCCTCTTCGGCGTGTACGCGGGCCGGGACGATCCCCGGACGCGGGCGGTGCTCATCCTGTACCGCGCGCGCGTAGTGGGAGGACGGCTCGAAGCCGGAGACGACGCCAGCGAGGTCGGGTACTTCGCGCTCGACGCGCTGCCCCGGCCGCTCGCGTTCCGGGCGCACGAGGAAGCGCTCCGGGATCTGAAGCGTGCGATCGCGGCGCGGGCCAGGGCGACCAGGGCGAAGAAGAAGACGGGGAAGCGAACCGGAGGAGCCAGGGAAGGAAGATGAGCGTTCGAATCCTGCATCTCGCGGACCTCCACATCGGAGCCTCGTTCCCCTCGATGGGGGAGCGGGGCGCGGAGCGGAGCCGTGATCTCCTGAACGCGTTCCTGCGCGCGGTGGAGTTCGCGTCGCGCGATCCGCGTCCGGTCGATCTCGTGGTGATCGCGGGGGATCTCTTCGACACCCACGACCCCGACGAGGGTCTGGTCGTCCAGGTGGAGTCCGCGCTCGAGCGGCTCGCGGCGGCGGCCATCCCGGTCCTCATGGTGCCCGGAACCCACGACGCGCTCACCTACCGGCGGAGCGTCTACCGGCGGCTGCGCGCGCCTCAGACCGCGCACGTCTTCCTGTCGCCAGGGCTGGAGCCCGGGCCCCAGTTCACGGTCGGGGACGAGACGGTCCAGACCTACGGCATCGCCTTCGATCCCTCGGTCACCGCGCGCCCGCTCGAGAAGTTCAAGATCTCGGGAACGTCCGACTACCACGTCGGGATCCTCCACGGCGCGCTCCAGGACAACCCGAACTGGAAGATCCGTCCGAACGATCTCCCGGTCACGCGCGCCGAGATCGCGTCCTCCGGCCTCCACTATCTCGCGCTCGGCCACTATCACAATCCCGCCGAGATCCGCGAGGGCTCGTGCGTCGCGGTGTATCCCGGCACGCTCGAGGGGAAGAAGTTCGGCGAGAACGGACCCCGGTACCTCGTCACGGCGACGCTGAGCCGAGAGGGAGTCGCCGTGGAGCGCACCGAGTGGAACGTGCGGACGCTCCACGAGGCCGTGATCGACATGGGCATGGCCGAGATCAAGGAGGAGTCGCAGCTCGAGGCACGGCTCCTCGCCTTCGCCGGCGACCGCGAGATCGCGCGGGTCCGGCTCGAGGGCCCGGCCGACTTCGCGTTCGACGCGGAGCGCGTGCAGGCGCGCCTCGCTCCGCGATTCTTCCACCTCGAGGTCGAGGATCGAACCTACGTCGTGAACGCGTCCCTTCTCGCGCGGTACCGCGAGGAGGCCACCGTGCGGGGCGTCTTCGTCCGCCGCATGCTCGAGCGCATCGAGCAGGCCCAGGAACCGGCCGGCCGCGAGGTCGCGGCGCTCGCGCTGCGGCTCGGACTCGCCGAGTTCCAGAATCCACGCCATGCGCCTTGAACGCGTGACCATCGTGGGCTTCGGCCCTCTCGCCGGGTTCGAGGCGGTGATGGAGCCGAAGCGGCTCAACCTCTTCATCGGCCCGAACGAGTCCGGGAAGTCGACGTTCGCCTCCGCGATCGTCTCGACGCTCTTCGGCTGCGCCACGGTCGAGCAGGAGGAGCGCTCGAAGCCCTGGAGCGGCGCGAAGCACAAGGTCGCGGTCACGTTCTCGGCCGCCTCCGGCCGCTACCGCGTGACGCGGGAGTTCGGCACGCACCACGTCGAGGTGGACCGGCTCAAGGGGGGGAGCGACGAGGTGGAGTCCACCGTCTTCCGCGGCGTCGCCAACCCGCGCGGCCGGAGCGCCGAGCAGCTCCAGTACGAGGAGGTCCTGCGCGGCTGGTTCGGCTTCACCGAGGCGCGGCTCTTCCGTGAATCCTCCTTCGTGCACGAGAACGCGCTCGAGACGCAGGTGAGCCCCGAGCTGCGCCACCTGGTCTCCGGCGCGGTCGAGGCCGACTACCAGCAGATCGAGGACGCGCTGATGGAGCGCCTCGACCGGCTCACGCGGGAGCATCCGTACGATCCGCGCGCGAGAAAGCGCGCCAACCGGTCCATCGAGAACCGGATCGAGCGGATCCGGCTCCTCCGGGAGCGGCGGGACCGTTCCGAGTCGGTGCTCACCGAGCTCAAGTCCCGGCAGGACGAGCGCGAGACGCTCGAGAAGCGGATCACGCAGACCCGGAACGAGCTGAACGACAAGGAGAAGCTCCTCGCGGCGCTCGAGACCTGGCTCAAGCTCCGCGAGGAGCAGCGCCGGCATCTGAAGCGCGCTCCCGAGATCGGGACCGAGCTCGTCACGGCGCGCCGCGCGCGGAACCAGACGCAGGAGATCGACCGGCGCATCCAGGAGACGCTCGGGTATCTCGCGAACGCGCCGGACGAGGCCGAATCGGATCTCATGCGCGTGGGAATGCTCCGCGCGCAGCGGGCGCGGAATCAGAAGGCCGTGGAGGAGGAGCGGGGGAAGGTCACGTCCCCGCCCAAGCGATCGCCGCTTCCCGCGATCATGCTCGGGGTCGGTCTCGCCCTCGCCTCGGGAGGCGGGGCGTGGCTCGCGTTCCAGGACTACGTGATGGCGGGAGGCGCCGCCTTGGCGGGGCTCGTGGCCGGCATCGCGCTGGGAGCGATCCTCTCGGGCAGGAACGGCCGGTCGCCGGCCCTGTCGGAGTCCCACGTCCGCGTGCTCGAGGAGAACATCCGGATCCTGGGCGAGGAGATCGACACGATCGAGATCAAGGTGAATCCCTACCTCGCCGGCAGGACCGTGGAAGTCGTGCTCGAGGATCTGAAGCGCTACAAGAAGATGGTCCAGGAGCGCCGCGAGGCGGCCGCGGTGATCCACTCCCTGCCGACGCCGGAGCGTCTCGAGGCCGAGGCGAAGGAGATCGACGAGGCCGTCGCGAGCCTCCGCTCGAAGGAGAAGGCCCTCCTCCAGCAGTCCCCCTTCCTGGCGCCGCTCCGGTCGGATCCGATGAGGGCGGCGGAGGCCGCGGAGCGGCTGAAGCGCGAGGCCGGCGTCGTGCGGACGCGCCTCACGACGGAGCAGGAGGCGCTCGACGGATTCCTCCGCCGCGCCGGCGGACTCGACGGGGACGCCGAGAATCTGGAGAGCCTCGACGAATCCATCACGTCGGAGGAGGAGACGCTCGCGCGCGAGGAGCGGCAGCGGGACGCGCTCCTCATGGCGCTCGAGGTGCTCCGCGATTCGGTCATCACCTACCAGCAGGAGCACGTCCACCGGCTGGCGCACGAGGCCGAGGAGACCCTGGGGAGGCTCACGGACGGCCGCTACACCAAGGTGCGGCTCGATTCCGATTTCCGCCCCACGCTCTCCACGGGGGACCGCGACGGGATCCCGCTCGAGGCCCTGAGCCGCGGGGCGCGGGACGCGTTCTACCTCGCGCTGCGCGCGTCGCTCGCCAAGGAGCTCGCCGCGCGCGAGCCGCTCCCGCTCATCCTGGACGACCCGATCGCGCACTTCGACGAGGAGCGCCGGGGCGTGCTCCTCGCCATGCTCGAGGACCTGGCCTGCGAGAACCAGGTCATCCTCCTGACCCACGACCGCCGCGTCCTGAACCAGGTCCGCGAGGCCCACGTGCTGGGCGTCGGGACCTCCGCCAAGAACCGCGATCTGACCAAGGTCCAGGTCCGCCCTTAGAGCGTTCCGGAAGCCCCCCGCTCCCGTCGAAATCGATCAAGGTATGGCTCGAAAAAGCCGAACCTTAGCCACGTATGGCGAACCCGACCGTCCCCCCCAAGCCCGTGTCCGGCATGGCCGTGAGCGCTCCGGGAACCCCCGAGCAGAAGGCCGAGCGCATCCGCGACCAGGTCCTCGCGCTCGACGTGAAGCGCGTGGCGGACTGGATCGGCGCGCTGGTCCGGACGATCAAGGCGACCCGCACCTATCCCGCGAACAATCCGACGCTCCACAAATTCCAGGTGGAGCTCGAGTCCCGGACCTGGTCGTGCCTCAAGGAGGTCGGGGACATCTCGCTGATCGTGCAGCAGTTCGATCTCCTCTACGAGAACTACTCCGTGTACCACAACGCCGACCGGAACGAGTCGCTCGCCTTCCGCTTCTACGGCGACGGCGTGCGCGAGATCACGTTCCGCGAGGGGCTCGAGCCGCACGAGCTGCGCGCGTTCATGGACGTGCTGAAGAAGGCGTCGGACACCGCGCAGGTGCAGGACGACGTGGTCACGCTCCTCTGGGAGCGGGACTTCAGGCACATCCAGTACCAGTTCATCCCTCTCGAGGAGCTGACCCAGGAGTCGGGGCAGGTCGCGTACGCGGCCGCCGACGACGAGAGCGAGGGTGGGGGAATTCCGTGGCCGGCGCGTGCGGCGGTCGACGAGGAGCCGCCTCCCGCGCCCGCGGGCGGGAAGGTGCCCGAGCGCTCCGACGACTGGGTCCCGAGCGTCGAGATGACCCCCACCTGGGACGCCTCCCTCGGAGTCCAGTTCGCGCTCACGGAGGAGGAGAACGCGACCCTCGAAGCGGCGATCCGCGGCGAGGAGCGCCGGATGCTGGAATCCGAGGTGCTCGAGATCGTGGCCACGATCCTGGCGGCGGAGGACACGCCCGCGGGATTCCTCGACTCCGCCTCGGCGTTCCAGCGCTTCATCGAGCACGCCATCGAGGAGGGAGGGATCGGGCGCGCGAACGAGCTCGTGGCGCGGCTCCGGAGCATCGCGGGCGCGCGCTCGCGGGACCAGGCCGAGTTCCAGGGCATCGCCGAGCAGGTGATCCGGGAAGTGGGCCGACCCAGCTTCCTCGGGCAGATGGCGCCCATCCTGAACGCGCACTCGGAGATCGATCCGGCGGTCATGACGAATTTCCTGGTCCAGCTCGGGCCGTCGGCGGCGCCCGCCGTGTGCGACCTGCTCGGGCAGGTGAACCACATGAAGTACCGCCGCGCGCTCTGCGAGGCGCTCGCGGTCTCCTGCCGGAACGACGTCGAGGTGCTGATCGAGCACCTGAGCGACTCGCGCTGGTACGTGATCCGGAACATCGTCTACGTGCTCGGACGGATCGCGCACCAGGGGGTCGAGCGCGCGCTGGACCGGGCGCTCCACCACGAGGACGTCCGCGTGCGGAAGGAGGCGGTCCGGGCGCTCGGGAACATCGAGAGCTCCACCGCCCGCGCCTATCTGATCTCCGCGTTCCGCGACCTGGACGCCGGCGTCCGCATCCAGGCCGCGATGACGCTCGCGCTGAAGCGCGACGATCGCGCGGCACAGAGCATCCTGACCATCATCCAGGGGCAGGAGTTCTCGCGCCGCGACTCGAACGAGCGCGCCGCGTTCTTCGAGGCGCTCGGGCGGTGCGGATCCGACACTCTCGTCCCGCGGCTCGAGGCGATGCTCACGAAGGGCGGCCTCTTCCGCTCCGGCGGGAACGAGGAGGAACGGCTCCACGCCGCGCTCGCGCTCGCGTGGCTCGGAACGCCCGCGGCGCTCGCGATCCTGAACCGGGAGATCGGGAGCAAGCGGGACTTCGTGCGGAAGGCGGTCGAGACGGCGCTCGCGTCCGTGCGCAGCGCGGCCCTCGCCCGCGGCGAGAGCGCCGCCCGTGAAGAGAGCGCCCGGGACGCGGAGGATTCCGAATGAGCGACGTGCGGACCTCTTCGCCGACCCGGCAGGACGAGGGCGCGAGCCGCGTCATCATCCAGGGGCGGAACCTCGCGATCCAGCTCTGCGTGCTCCTCAAGACCGCGCGGATCCACGACGTGGGGAACGTCGCGTTCCAGGGGCCGCTCCTCAACTTCATCGAGACGGTGGACCAGATGTGGACCGCCGAGGGGGACTTCAAGCTCCAGGCGGTGGGCGACTTCCTCTACCTGAACCAGCACCGGCTCCGCGTGGACGCGTCCTCGTATCCGAGCTATCAGTTCCTGATCGACGAGTTCCGGGTGCGCGACCTGAGCGGGTTCTCGTTCGTCGGAAAGCTCACGCCGCCCGAGGTGAAGAAGTTCGTCCGGCTCTTCCTGGACGTGGACGTGAAGTCCGCCAACCCGTACGACGACTTCTCCGTCGCGCTCGGGAAGCTCTCGGTGCAGCGCCTCGTCCCGATCCGCACCGTCGTGCCGCAGCACGGGACCGTGAGCGCCGAGGAGGTCCGCGACAGCCGGAAGGCCGCGAAGCGGAGCTTCTACCGCGCGATCGAGTCCGCGCGCACGGTGATGCTGAGCGCGCGCGACCACCGGCCGGTCGATCTCCGGAAGGCGAAGCGCGCCGTCCAGTCGATCGTCGATCTCATCCTCGAGGAGGAGTTCTCGCTCCTCGGGCTCACCGCCATCAAGAACCACGACGAATACACGTTCCAGCACTGCGTGAACGTGTCGATCCTGTCCATCGCGCTCGGCCAGAGGCTCGGTCTCTCGAAGAAGATGCTCGGAGAGCTGGGCGTGGCCGCCCTGCTGCACGATTTGGGGAAGGCGGCCATCCCGCCCTGGGTCCTGAACAAGCCGGGGAAGCTCACGGCCGAGGAGTGGAAGCTGATGCTCGACCACCCCGTGCAGGGTGTGAAGATGATCGCGCGGATGCGAGGGCTCAACGATCTCGCCCTCCGCTCGATGATCGTCGCCTACGAGCACCACATCAACATCGACAAGAGCGGCTATCCCCAGCTCGAGGGACACATGGAGCAGTCCCTCTTCAGCCGGATCGTCGCGATCGTGGACTGCTTCGACGCGATGACGGCGCACCGCGCGTACCGGAAGAGCGCGTTCCCGCCCTACGCCGCGCTCCACCAGATCATCGCGCAGAACCGCGACAAGTTCGATCCGCTGCTCCTCAAGGCCTTCATCAACACCGTGGGGATGTATCCGGCGGGAACCTGCGTGCTGCTCGACACGAACGAGATCGCCGTCGTGACCCACCACAACACCCACGACATCTTCCGCCCGCGGGTGCAGGTGGTGGCCGACAAGGACCGGAAGCCGGTCCAGGGCGGCGCCGTCGTGGATCTGAGCGCGAGGGACGAGGTGAGCGGCGCCTACGCCGTGACGATCGTCTCCGCGCTGGATCCCGACGAGTACGGGATCAACATCGCAGACGTGTTGACGTAACAGCGCAGCTTCGCGCACACGTCACTAGTGCTGGACCGGCCCCACGGTCCATCCCGTCAGCGGGAGCCCTTCGAGCTCGGCGGAACTGGCCAGGCCGCACTCCGATGTTGCAGGCCTGATCTCGGAGGTCCTGGCCACATCCGCAACCCACCGAACTCGGCCCGGCGGTAGGGGGGAGTCGAAGCTCATTGGCTCCAGGTATCGCCCCGGTTTGATCGCGTGGCCGAAAAGACTCCCCTTGGGGTCCGGTTCCCAAATCATCCAGCCGAGCACGTCCCGGCGCCCCCCGCATCCGAGGAACGCATTCCAATGGGCAGGGCGTCCACGCTCTTGCATCACAACCTCTGCGTAAGTCGGTCTCGGCTGGACCACCGTCACCGCTCCGATCAATGCGAATCCGATCACGCGGGACGGATCATTGGATCGGTTCTGGAGCTCGTAGGTATACCGGTACCGTGTGGTAACCGAGTCGTAGTACACGGAGGTGCGGAGCCTGACTGCTGACCGGTTTTGCATCCAGCTTCCGGGACTTACCACTGGCGCGACCGAAAGGGTGTCGGCGGGCGGAGCGAGTTCACCCGAGCGCGGATGACGCAACTCGATGTTGCCACACCACGAGACCTCGACCGGTCGCCTACGTTTCCGTGCGGGTGCGAACTTCCATTTCATGGCGGTCTCCGTAACGGCGCGTTCCAATGATGGACCGGCCGGTAGCTCAGGGGACGCCCGCATCACGTTTCCCAACGTGTCGACTTGAAAGCGTACGTACACCCAACCCTCGTAATCCTCACGCCATATGGCGGGAACCGCTTTCAAGACTCGGGGGGGTTCATCGTAGATCGGGTCGCGACGCACGGATGGGATTGTCACGGTGCCCATGGATGCGAAGACGGGGGGCAGGCTCATCGACGGGAAGACGATGGCGAGGAGCAAAAGCGATCGACGCGACAGGATCGTCACCCCTCCGGCTCGGTGAGGTCACCCGAGGATACCAGGGGAATGGACCATTCGGCAGTTCCTCAAGTGTAAGTGGCTTTCTCACAACCGAATCCGACCCGACTTGCCCCTTGCGCACGCGCGTCCGCGGGAGCACAATCCAGCCGTAGGGTTACGTCTTCGGCACCACCGACCTGCCGGGCCCGGTGCGCGATTCCGCCGTACCCTCCGCCTGATCACCCAAGCCGGAAGGACTGACGAACGTGATCGAACCCAGTTCCGTCGTGCGAACCCTGTTGCCGTTGCGACTCCGCGCGTCTCTCGCGCCCTTGCTCGCCCTCCTCTTCATCGCCGGACCGGCGGCCGCGCAGCCCGCGCCGGGCGACTCCGCCGCCACCGCTCCCGCGGTGACCCAACAGCCGCCCGCGAGCACGCCTCAGACCCCGCCGGCGGAAACGCCCCAGGTCCTGGAATCCACCGGTGCCCCGGCGGCGGCTACCCAGCCGACCGCATCGGCCGCGGAACCGGACACCGCGGCCCCCGACGGCGGCTGGCCGCGCGCGATCCAGACCCCGAGCGGCGGCATGATCGTCCTCTACCAGCCGCAGGTGCTGAGCTGGGAGAAGCAGCGCCACTTGGTGGCGATGATGGCCGTGTCCTTCACGCCCAAGGGAGCAACCCGTCCCGCGCTGGGCACGGTCAAGCTGGAGTCGCCGACCTCGGCCTCGCTCGAGGAGCGGATGATGAACTTCGAGAAGATCGAGGTCACCTCGATGAGCTTCCAGTCGCTCGAGAAGAGCCAGGCGAAGGAGGTGCTGGAGGAGGTCAAGAGGTCGCTCCCGCGCGAGAACATGCTCGTCTCCCTGGATCGCATCCTCGCCGCGGTGGACCGTTCCCAGATCGGCACCGAAGGAATCCAGGTCAACACGGACCCGCCGCCGGTCTACTTCAGCAAGAAGCCCGCGATCCTGCTCCAGTTCGACGCCGAGCCGATCATGATGACGATCAGCGGGACGTCGCTGTCGTACGCCGTGAACACCAACTGGGATTTCTTCACGGACAACAGCACCCAGATCCACTACCTCCGCAAGGAAGCCTACTGGCTCCAGACGAAGGACTGGAAGAAGTGGGAGGTCGTGAAGAAGCTCCCCGCCGGCTTCGAACAGCTCGCGGACGACGACAACTGGAAGGAAGTGAAGGCCCACATTCCGGCGAAGAAGCCGAAGGAGAAGGTCCCGGTCGTGTTCGTGGCCAAGAAGCCGGGAGAGCTGATCCAGTTCGACGGGTCGCCGAAGTTCAAGGAGATCGACAAGGACCTGAAGCTTCTCTGGGCCCACAACACCGAGAGCGATGTCTTCCGGATGAAGGAGAAGCCGAAGGAGTACTACGTGCTCCTCTCCGGCCGGTGGTTCAAGACCGAGGACATCGAGAAGGGACCCTGGGTCTTCGCGACCAAGGACCTGCCGCCGGAGTTCGCCAAGATCCCGAAGAACCACGATCGCGCGCACGTGCTCGCGTCCGTCCCCGGCACCGAGGAGGCCTCGACGGCGATCCTGCTCGCCCAGATTCCGCGGACCGCGCGCGTGGACGCGAAGAACCTGGCGGCGCCCGTCGTGACGTACAGCGGAGATCCATCCTTCAAGCCGGTCGAGGGAACGAAGGGAGTCTCGTACGCGGAGAACTCGGCGTACGACGTCCTGAAGTTCGGCAACGACTACTACCTTTGCCACCAGGCGGTCTGGTTCCGGGCGAGCTCGCCGACCGGGCCCTGGAAGGTGGCGACGTCGGTGCCACAGGAGATCTACGCGATCCCGCCCAGTTCGCCGGCACATCACGTGACCTACGTGACGGTCGTGGACGATGACGACGACTACCCGGTCTACGGCTACACCGCTGGTTACGTCGGCGTGACCATCGCGTTCGGATGCGCGATGTACGGCACCGGCTGGTACTACCCGCCCTACTACGGCTACGGGGGCTACTATCCGCGTCCGGTGGCGTACGGCGCGGGCGTTGCCTACAACCCGTGGACCGGCTCCTTCGGCGGCTACCAGACCGCGTACGGCCCGTACGGCGGCGTCGCGCGCGGCGCCTCGTACAACCCCAGCACCGGCACGTACAAGCGCGGCGCCATGGCGTGGGGTCCGACCGGCGCGAGCGGGTGGGCGGCGGCGTACAACCCGCGGACCGGGACGGCCGCGGGGACACGGCAGGGAAGCAACGTCTACGGCAGCTGGGGGTCCAGCCACGTGCAGCGAGGCGACGACTGGGTCAAGAGCCAGCGTGTGACCGACAATCAGGGGAACACGAAGTGGAAGGCTCAGGGAAGCGGTGGCGGCAGCGCCGGCGGATGGCGCACCGACTCGGGCAGCGGATTCGTCGGCCAGAAAGGCGACGATCTCTATGCGGGACGCAACGGGAACGTCTACCGCAAGACGGACGGAGGCTGGCAGGAGTACAACCGTGGCGAAGGCTGGTCGGATGTGGACCGAGGCCAGGCGGGCCAGCAGCCCGCGGGCGGCCGGGGGGACGGCTCGCGCGGCGACGGAAACCGGCCCTCGCAGCAGCCTTCCGCGGGAACCTCGGACCGTCCGTCGGCCGGACAGCTCGACCGCGAGGCACAGGCCAGGAGTCAGGGCAATCAGCGAACCCGGGACTACAGCAACTATCAGCGAAGCGGAGGCAGCTCCAGCCGCGGCGGCTACAGCGGCGGATCGCGCGGTGGTGGCGGAATGCGCGGCGGCGGCGGCGGCGGTCGCCGGCGCTAGCATCGCGCACGACTTCCAGAACCGAGAGGTCCCCCGCGTGTCGCTAAGGCCCCCGCGCGCCCTGATCGTGGACAAGGACTCGCAGGAAACGGCGGGTCTCCGCGCGTTCCTCGAGCAGAACGGCTTCGCGGTCGACTGGGCGAAGGACGGGGAGCAGGCGTTCAACGTCCTCGACGGCTCGGGCCCCGAAACGACCGGCGATGGGCCGCGCGGCCCCGAGGTCGTGATCAGCGAGCTTCGCGCCCACCGCGTGGACGGACTCAGGCTCCTCGAGATCGCGAAGAAGCGGAATCCCGAGGTCTGCGTGATCCTGATCGCCGACCAGGGCTCCCTCGAGCTCGCGACCGAAGCCATGCGCCAGGGCGCGTACGACTTCCAGCTCCGCCCGCTCAATCTCGACAAGATGCTCGCGGTCGTTCGCCGCGCGCTCTCCCATCAGCAGCTCGTGAGCCGAGCGGAGGACCTCGCCACCCGGCTGGACGAGCGGCTCCGCGTGCCCAATCTCACCGGGCACTCGCGCGTGATGCAGGAGCTGAAGGAGAAGATCCTCCAGATCGCGCCCACACGCGCCACGGTGTTGATCTACGGGGAGACGGGCACGGGAAAGGAGCTGATCGCGCAGGCCATCCACCAGCTCTCCCCGCGGAAGGACGAGCGGTTCGTGAAGCTCCACTGCGCCGAGCTCGCCGAGAACATCATCGAGAGCGAGCTCTTCGGGCACGAGCGCGGCTCCTTCACCGGAGCCGAGCAGCTCCGCAAGGGCCGCTTCGAGCTGGCGGACCAGGGCACGCTCTTCATCGACGAGATCTCCGAGGTCGCGCCCACGGTCCAGACGAAGCTCCTTCGCGTGCTTCAGGATCGTCAGTTCGAGCGCGTGGGCGGGAACGACACCATCACCGTGGACGTGCGCGTCATCGCCGCGACGAACCGCCGTCTCGAGCTGATGGCCGCGCGCGGCCAGTTCCGCGAGGACCTCTACTACCGTCTTCGCGTGATCCAGCTCGAGGTGCCGCCGCTCCGCGAGCGGCGCGAGGACGTCCCGATCCTCGTCGAGACCTTCATCCGCGAGTTCAACCGCGAGCACGCCCGCAAGGTCACCGGCGTGACGCGCGGCGTGGTGGACCGCATGATGGAGTACGACTGGCCGGGAAACGTGCGCGAGCTCCGGAACACGGTGGAGGAGATGGTGATCTTCGCGCAGGGGAAGCGCGTCCTCGACGTGTCCGACCTCCCGATCACCATCCGCCAGCAGCGCTCGGCCGCGGCGCAGGACATGAACCTCACCGTGGGCATGTCCATGAACGAGATCGAGCGCGCCGCGATCGAGGCGACGCTCCGTTCCGTGGGCTACGACAAGCAGCGCGCGGCGAAGATCCTCGGGATCGGGCTCCGGACGCTCTACCGGAAGCAGAAGGAATACGGGCTGTGAGCGACGGGGGCGCTCCCGTTCCGGACCGCGCGTCCGACCCGGCATCCGATGCGTCTCCTCCTCCCGCCCTCGCCGGACGTCCGCCCGAGGGGATCTCCGAGGTCATCCTGGTCGTCCAGGACGTGCGGCGCTCGTTCGAGTTCTACCGCGATGTGGTGGGTCTCGCGGTCGACCAGGAAGGGAATCCCCGGTTCGCGTGGCTCTGGGCCGGTCCGCCCGGGCGGCGCCAGCGGATCGGGATCACGACGGGGCCGCTCTCGTTCGGGGCCGCCCACGTGAAGGGCCCGCAGCACTTCGCGTTCGGGGTCGAGGACGCGCGCATCGACGGGCTGAAGAAATCGCTCGAGCGCCACGGCCTCGAGGTGGAAGGACCCGTGGACTTTCCCTTCTGGCGCGCGCGCTCGATCTACTTCAGCGATCCGGACGGCAACCGAGTCGAGTTCTGCGGGTTCGCGGATTGAGCACGCCCGGCACCGCCATCCCGGCGAGCCCCTCGGTCCACGCGAGCCGCCCGGGCCTCGCGGGCCGCCGCGCGCGGCGGGTCGCGCTGGTCGTCATCGCCCTCCTCGCCGGCTTCGTCCTCTGGCGCTCGTGCTTCCGCGAGCGCGCGATCGAGGTCGAGGTCGCGTCCTCCGACACGGGCCCCGTCGAGGATCTCGTCGTCAACTCGGAAGCCGGCACCATCAAGGCGCGCGCACGGGCGCGGCTGGGAGTCGAAGCCACCGGGCGCGTCGCCGCGATCCCGCATCGCGAGAACGCGCGCGTGACGCGCGGCACGCTCCTCCTCCGCCTCGATCCTTCGACCGAGCGGACCCGGCTCGAGGCCGCGCGCCGCGACGTCCAGGTGGTCACCGCGACGCTCGAGTCGGCGCGCTCCGCCGCGGCCCTGGCGCGGCAGCAGTACGACCGCACGCGCGAGCTCCACGGCCGCCAGCTCGCCTCGCAGGAGCAGCTCGACGAGGCCAGCTCCCGGCTCGAGACGTCGGAGGCCGACGTGCGAGCCGCGCAGGCCCGACTTCGGAGCGTGCAGTCCGCGGTCGCGCTCGCGCAGGACCAGCTCACCCATCTCGAGATCCGCGCGCCCTTCGACGGGGTGATCGCGCACCGGCTGGTCGAGATCGGCGAGCAGGTGACTCCGGGGCAGCCGCTCCTCGAGCTGGTCGGGGAAGGCGGCCTCTACGTGAGCGCGCCGATCGACGAGCGCGACGCGGGCCGGCTCCGGAACGGGCTCCCGACGAGGATCACCGTGGACACGTACCCGGGCGTGGTGTGGCCAAGCACGCTGTCGCGGATCGCGCCCGTCGTGGAGGAAGCGCGGCAGCAGGCGCGCACGCAGGAGGTGGAGGCGGAGCTGCCGCCGGCGCCCGAGGGAGCGTCGACGCCCGGGACGATCCCCGTGCCGAAGCCGGGGATGACCGCGGACGTCGAGATCGTCCTCGAGCGCAAGGACGCCGTCCTTCGTGTCCCCACGCCCGCGGTCATCGACGGCCGGCGCGTCCTGATCGTGGAGAACGGACGCGCGGTCTCGCGAGACGTCGCGACCGGGCTCAAGAGCTGGGAGTGGACCGAGATCCGCTCGGGGCTCGAGCCGGACGTCCACGTGATCACGAGCCTCGACCGCGCCGGGCTCAAGGCCGGCGCTCGCGTCCTCATCGCGGCGCACGGAACCGGGGTCGACTCGACGAGGCGGACCGCGGCCGGACCCTGAGGAGCCCGATGCACGACTCCGAAGCCGGACACGTCTCCGAGAACCCGGAGGTCATCCGGCTCGAGCACGTGTCGCGTGTCTATGCGGTCGGCGACAGCGAGGTGCGCGCGCTCGACGACGTGTCCCTGCACATCCATCGAGGGGACTTCGTCGCGCTGATGGGCCCCTCGGGCTCGGGAAAGTCCACCCTCTTGAACGTCATCGGGTGCCTCGACACGCCCACCTCGGGGGTCTACCTCCTCGACGGGGAGGCGGTGCAGGGGCTCTCCGACGACCGTCTGGCCGACATCCGCCGCGAGAGGCTCGGCTTCATCTTCCAGTCGTATCACCTCGTGCCGCGGATGAGCGCGGCGCGGAACGTGGAGCTGCCGCTGATCCTCGCCGGAGTCGACCCGAAGGAGCGGCGGGAGCGCGCCCGCACGGCGCTGGACGCGGTGGGGCTCGGACATCGCGCCGGCCATCGTCCGGACCAGCTCTCGGGAGGCGAGCGCCAGCGAGTCGCGATCGCGAGGGCGACCGTGACGAGGCCCAAGCTCCTGCTCGCGGACGAGCCCACCGGGAATCTCGACAGCCGCACCGGCGCCGAGATCGTCGCGCTCCTGGAGCGGCTGAACGCGGACGGGCTCACCATCCTCCTCGTGACCCACGATCCGGGCGTCGCGGCGCACGCGCGGCGGCTCCTCACGCTGCACGACGGGCGGCTCACGTCGGACGCGCCGCCGGGCGCGCCGCGGCCGGCGTCTCCGGCACCCCAGGCTCCCGCGCCGCGCCCGAACGCATGAGAGCCGCCGACATCCTCGGCATGGCGGTCGAGTCGCTCCGACTCCACCGGCTCCGTGTGGGGCTGAGCCTCCTTGCCGTCGGAATCGGCGCGACGGCGGTCGTGCTCCTGACCTCGCTCGGCGAAGGTGCGAAGCGCTACGTCGTGGAGCAGTTCGCGTCGCTGGGCACGAATCTCGTGGTGGTGCTGCCCGGACGCACGGAGACGAGCGGCATGGGACCCGCGTCCTTCGGCGGCGCCACGCGAGACCTGACGCTCGACGACGTGGCGGCGATCCGGCGCCGCGCGCCGGCGGTGCGCGACGTCGCTCCCTTCTCGCTCGGAGCCGCCGAGGCGGAGTACGAGGAGCGGACGCGGAGCGTGTACGTGGTCGGGACCACCGCGGCCTACCAGCGCCTTCGCGATC
>DASTBC010000230.1 GCA_035712245.1 Candidatus Eisenbacteria bacterium | reverse complement strand
CCTCGAGCGCGACATTCCCGAGGGCGTGCCCGAGCGCCTGATGGCGCTCCTCTCCGAGGAGGGCGCGATCCGGAAGCGCGTCACGGCGGAGCACCTCGACGAGGACACGCGTTCGAGCATCGAGAACACGGTTCTCCACTGGGCCGGGAGCGAGCGCCGGCTCGCGCCGATCTTCGAGTTCCTGCGCGGCGCGGGACTCGGCTCGATCGCCGACGAGTACGAGGCCGGGCGGAAGGCGCGCGCGCAGAGCATGCTCGAGGGCCGCTCGACCGACGATGTCGAGACACGCTTCACGGTCATGACCCGCGTCACGTTCGACCGCATGGAAGCCGAGCTGAAGCGCCTCGCGCTCGAGCTCAAGACCACGATTCCCGCCGCGATCGAGAAGGCGCGGCAGCTCGGCGATCTTCGAGAGAACGCCGAGTACGAGGCCGCGAAGCTGAAGCAGGCGAACACCGCGACACGCGTCCAGGAGCTCATGACGACGCTCGAGCGGACGCGGATCCTCGACACGATGGAGATCGACGACAGCCGCGTGGGCGTGGGAACCGAGGTCGTGCTCGCGCCTGCCGCCCCCGGCGATGGCCCGCTCACGTTCTGGATCCTCGGAGAGGGCGACTCGGGACTCGCTCCCGGGGTCCTCTCCTACCGCGCGCCTCTCGCCCGGCCGCTCCTTGGAAAGCAGGTTGGGGCGGAGGTCGACCTGGAGCTGGCCGACGGGCCGCGCCGGTACCGCGTCGAGTCCATCTCGAAGCGCCTCCCGGGAGCGGAGCTCGGCTCGGCGGTCGCGACGCAGAGCGCCCCCGGGACGCCGGAGTCCATCCCGCGCGGGCGCATCTGATAGAATCACCCTCTCGCCACGCTACGACCTGTCCCGAGCACTCGGGTGATGAAACCACCGGAAAGGAGACGACGAGAATGGCTCACGAGGTCAAGAAGCTCCCCTACGCGTACGACGCGATCGCGCCGAAGGGGATCGGCGCGAAGACCATGGAGATCCACCACTCCAAGCTCTACGCCGGATACGTGAACAAGCGGAACGAGATCGAGGAGAAGCTCGCCGGCGTCGACCGGAGCAAGGCCAACCAGATCTACAGCGAGATGCGCGGCCTGAAGCACGAGGAGACGTTCGCCGCGAACGGGCAGATCCTCCACGAGATCTACTTCTCGATCATGAACGGCGACGGCCAGCCCAAGGGCGAGGTCGTCGACAAGATCAAGGAGGACTTCGGAACCTTCGCGGCGTGGGAGGAGGACTTCAAGGCGTCCGCCATGTGCGCGCGCGGCTGGGTCGTCCTCGCCTACGATCCGACGGACGGCAAGCTCCACAACTTCATCGGCGACGCTCAGAATCAGGGCGGCGTGTGGGGCACGTTCCCGATCCTGAACGTGGACACCTACGAGCACTCCTACTTCATCGACTACGGCAGCGACCGCAAGGCCTACGTCGAGGCGTTCATGCGCACCATCAACTGGGACGAGGTGAACCGCCGCCTCTCGGCCGCGACGCAGATGACGATGGCCCGGAAGTAGTCCGCGGCCTCATTGCAGGGCGGCGGGCGGTCGTGCACATTGCACGTCGCCCGCCGTTTTGCGTTTCACCCCGATGTCGCGCCTCACCGTAGCGACTGTCCCCGCAACGTCCTCGCCTCCCCTGCGCGCAGTACGGCCCGTGGCATGTGGATTGCTCTCCACGGCCCGGGCGGGTTCCACCTGCCCCCTACCGAAGCCATACGCGATGGGGATCGCGAAGGACCAAGGAGACCGACATGAAGACGGTGCTGCGGTTGATGGTGGCGGTTCTGGCCGTGGGCGCGGCGTTCGGGATGAGCGGCTGCACCGACGAGTCGTCCCGGAACACGCTGACGATCGAGAAGATCAACGAGGGTTCGTCCTTCTTCAGCGATCTCCTCAATGAAGAGGACAGCCTCAACATGTTCATCCCGGTCGACGAGGTGGAGGTGGAGCTCGGGAACATCCCGAACGGCGGCGGCGATCCGATCGCGCCGGGCGAGCCCTTCTCCGAGATCGTGGTGACCCGTTACACCGTCACGTACAGCCCCGCCATCTACTCCCCCGTCTCGGGCGGCATGAACCTGCGCGTCCCGTCGGGCGGCACGGCGATCGGCTCGATCGCGCTGAGCCACATCGCGGACAAGGCGTCGCTCCCGCTCTCGACCGCGGTGACCGCGACGGCGACGGTGCGATTCGAGGGCTACAACTACAGCAACGGGATCCGTTCCGGCGACACGGTCTGGGCGGAAGGGACGGTCACGGTCCAGGTGGCGAACTTCGGAGACGGCGAAGAGTAGCGCCGTAGCGCCGCCGTCCTGATTCAGCGCGATCCCCGCGGCCCGGGCCCCACGGCCCGGGCCGCTTCGTCTTCTCAGACGGGCTTCATCACCATCAGCACCAGCGCGATCAGGGGCGTGATCAGCGCCACGAGCCCCCACATCTTCCACTGAGCCGAGAGCCGGCCGTATGCGGCCCAGTCCATCTTCGACCCATCCTCGGCGCCCGCCGTGGCGACGGCCCGCAGCTTCTTCTGGATCGGGACGAGCCAGCCCATGAACGCGATCCCCGAGATCGTGAAGAGCACGATCGACCAGAAGATCCAGGCGGTGCGGATCATGGGGAGCTTCCCGACACCGGCCGCGCCGAATCCCGCGATCAGGATCAGGAGCACCCCCGGCATGGTGAAGAACCGGTCCGAGCGGATGATCCCGTCCATGGCGAATGCCATGACACGCGGATCGCGGGTCTTGTCGGCGATCGCTTTCCAGAACACGCCGACGATGATGTTCCCGAGGAACAGAACGACCGCGAAGACGTGGAGCAGCTTGAGGAAGAGGTACATCGAGCCAGTCGGCATCGGGCGCCCCCCGCGTGGAGCCGAGCACGCCGACGTGCATCACCGGCGAAACGACTCCCGCTATTGCAGTCCGGTCACCGTGTACAGATCCGTGAGAAACCTCGGATAACTGTACACGAAGGTCTCGGCGTCGGGGGTCATCATGATCCGCGTCAGCGTCACGACGCCGGCGGGGGACGGCGGCGCCAGGTCGACCCAGGCGCCGTTCGCCGGCCACGAGTAGCCGCTCGGCGGAGTAGGACCGAGGGCGCGAGGTTGCTACGCCGACAACTCGAAGCTTTTCTCAGCCATCTCGAGAATGTTGGCGCTGATCTCCAGCGAAGCCGTGGCGCCAGGCGACGGGGCGTTGAGCACGTGAATCGCGTTGCGCGCTTCAACGATGCGGAAATCATCCACCAGCCGGCCCTCCGTGTCGACTGCCTGGGCTCGAACGCCCGCGCCGCCCCGGTCGAGGTGGTGGCCAGCCAGTGCGGGAACGTATTT
>DASTBC010000229.1 GCA_035712245.1 Candidatus Eisenbacteria bacterium | reverse complement strand
GCCACCCTCGGCCTCGAGATCCCGCCACGTGGTCACGAGCTTCCGCGCCGCGCGCGCCTCGTCCAGGCGCCGCACCGGCGTCCGGGTCGGCGCTTCCCGCACGCGCTCAGGCGACTCGATCGATTCCCGGTCGATCTGGAGCATCGCGTCGGCGAACGCGTCGAGCGAGCCCTTGGTCTCGGTCTCGGTCGGCTCGATCATGAGCGCCTCCTCCACGATCAGCGGGAAGTAGACCGTGGGAGCGTGCATGCCGAAGTCCAGGAGCCGCTTCGCGATGTCGAGCGTCTTCACGCCTCGCGCCTTCTGGCGGGAGCCCGAGAGCACGAACTCGTGCATGCACGGACCCTCGTGGGAAGGAGCGTACGCTTCCCGGAGCCGGGCCTTCAGGTAGTTCGCGTTCAGGATCGCCTCGCGGCTCACCTCCGCGATCCCCGAGGCGCCGAGCGTGCGCATGTAGGAGAGCGCCCGGACCAGAATTCCAAAGTTCCCGTAGTACGAGTGCACGCGGCCGATGGACTTCGGGCGGTCGTAGCTCCACTTGAGGCGATCGCCGTCCGTCTGGAGCACGGGCAGCGGGAGGTAGGGCTCCAGGTCCTCGCGCACGCAGAGGACGCCGCCTCCCGGACCTCCCCCGCCGTGCGGCGTGGAGAAGGTCTTGTGGAGGTTGATGTGGGCGAAGTCGAATCCCATCCGGCCCGGGCTCGCGAGCCCGAGCATCGCGTTCAGGTTCGCGCCGTCCAGATAGAGGAGCGCGCCCGCCTCGTGGATCAGCCGCGCGATCTCCCCGACGTTCCGCTCGAAGATCCCGAGCGTGTTCGGGTTCGTGAGCATCATCGCGGCGGTCTTCGGCGAGATCGCCTTCCGGAGCGCCTCGAGATCCACGCACCCGTCCGGCCCCGAGGGGATCGTGACGACGCGATACCCCACCTGATGGACCGTCGACGGGTTCGTCCCGTGCGCCGAGTCCGGGACGATCACCTCCTCGCGGGGATCGCCGTGATCGCGATGGTACGCCCGCGCCATGAGAATGGCGGTCAGCTCGCACTGCGCTCCCGCGACGGGCTGCGTCGTGATGCCCGGCATCTCCATGATCGCGCGGAGCCACTCGTGCAGCTCCGCGATGAGGCGGAGCGCGCCCTGGCTCGTCTCGTCGGGCTGGAGGGGATGGATCATCGAGAACCCGGGAATCGAGGCCATCTCGTCGTTCAGCTTCGGGTTGTACTTCATCGTGCAGGACCCGAGCGGATAGATGGCCCGGTCGATGTGGTGGTTCAGAACGGAGAGGTTCACGAAGTGCCGCACCGCCGCGGGCTCGGAGACCTCCGGCAGCCCCGCGGGCTTCGACCGAACGCGCGAGGCGGGCAGCAGCTTCTCGACGCCGCGCGCCGGCACGTCGAGCGGCGCGAGGCGCGGCCCCCGGTGCCCCGGAACGGAGCGCTCGAGGAGGTTCAGCTCCGGCACGCCGCCTCCTCCGCCGCGGGCTTGGCCGCACGCGACCGGGTCCACTCCCGGAGCGCGTCCACGTAGCGGTCCATCTCCTCCTTGGTGCGTTTCTCGGTCACGGCGACGAGGAGATCGTTCGGACGCGACCGGTCGAAGCGTCTCATCGGAATTCCCGCGACGATCCTCTTCTCGAGGGCGGCGCGGATGAAGTCGTCGGCGGCCGCCGGAAGCCGGACGACGAACTCGCGGAAGTAGGGCGCCTGGCCGTGAGCGAGCGTGACGCCGGGAACCTCGGCGATCCGCTCCGCGAGGTGGTGCGCCCGCTCGAGGCACGAGACCGCGACGTCGCGCATGCCCTGCGCGCCGAGAAGCGCGAGGTGTACGGTGTTCGCGAGCGCCATGAGCCCCTGGTTCGTGCAGATGTTCGAGGTCGCGCGCTCGCGGCGGATGTGCTGCTCGCGGGTCTGGAGCGTGAGCACGTAGCCGCGCTTCCCCTCCAGGTCCACGGTCACCCCGGCGAGCCGTCCCGGGAGCCGGCGCACGTCCGCCTTCCGGATCGCGAAGAACCCGACCAGCGGCCCTCCGTAGCTCATCGGCACGCCGAGCGGCTGCCCTTCCCCGACCACGATGTCGGCGCCGTCGTGACCGGGAGGAGTGAGCACCGCGAGCGCGACGGGATCGGCCACGGCGATCGAGTAGCTCTTCATCGCGTGCGCGGCCTTCGTGATCACGTCGCCGTCCTCGACGATCCCCTCGAAGTTGGGCTGCGCCCAGATCACGGCGGCGGGCTCGGAGCCCGCGGGGCGCTGGAGCGCGGACGCGGGGGTGCGGCCTCCCGAGAGCGCGATCTCCTCGACGTCGAATCCGCCCGCGGAGGCGTACGTGCGAAGCACCTGCTTCGTGTGCGGGTGGACTCCCGCGGACACGAGCACGAGCTTCCGTCCCGTGGCTCCCGCGGCGAAGTGCGCCGCCTCGGCGGCCGCGGTCGCTCCGTCGTACATGGACGCGTTCGCCACCTCCATGCCGGTCAGCTCGCAGATCATGGACTGGTACTCGAAGATGACCTGGAGCGTGCCCTGCGCGACCTCGGGCTGGTACGGCGTGTACGCGGTCGCGTACTCCGAGCGCGAGACGATCGCGCGGAGCGCGGCCGGGATGAAGTGGTCGTAGATGCCGCCGCCCAGGAAGTACGCGTAGCGCGTCCCCTCGGCGTTCAGGTACGACCACTCGCGGAACTTGCGCGTGATCTCGTACTCGGCGAGCGGCGGATCGAGCGGGAGCGGCCCCTGGATCCGGAACTCCTCCGGGATCTGTTCCCAGAGCGCTTCCTCGCGCGCGACGCCGATCGTCTGGAGCATCGCGCGCCGCTCGGCTTCGGAACGTCCGACAAAGCTCACGCGTGCGCCCCCAGGTGCTTCTCGTAGTCATCCGCCGTGAGGAGCCCGTCCAGCTCCTTGGGATCGCTCATCCGGATCCGGACCATCCAGCCGCCGGCGTACGGCTCCTTGTTCACGAGCGCGGGATTGTCCTTGAGGGAGTCGTTCACGGCCGTGACCTCGCCGCTCACCGGAGCGAAGAGATCGCTCACGGTCTTCACGGCGTCGATCGTGCCGAAGGTCTTCATCTGCGCGACGCTCTTCCCGGGAGCCGGGAGCTCGACGAAGATCACGTCGCCCAGCTCTCCCTGCGCGTAGTCGGTCACGCCGACCACCGCCTCGCCTCCCTCGACACGAATCCACTCGTGCTCCTTCGTGTACCGGAGCTCCCGCGGAACGTTCATTCCGATCTCCTCGGTTTGGGCGATTTCACGGACCCTTCACGGTGCATCGGTCTCGAGGCGACGACGGCGGGGCTTGCCTGCCCTCGGGTCACGACCTCGACGCGCGTGCCGGGCTTCGACGCCTCGGGCGCGAGATACGCCATGGCGACGGGCTTCCCGAGCGTGATTCCCATGGAGCCGCTCGTGACGCGGCCCGCGGCGGCGCCGTTCCACGCGACGTCGGCGCCGGGGCGCGCGATCCGGTTCTCCTCGAGGAGGAGCCCCTGGAGCCGGCGCGTCACGCCGGCCTCCTTCACGCGCCGGATGGCGTCGTGGCCGAGGAACTCCTTCTTGTCGAGCCGGACCGTCCAGCCGAGGCCCGCTTCGAGCGGGTTCGTGGTCTCGTCGATGTCGTTCCCGTAGAGGCAGTACCCCATCTCGAGGCGCAGCGTGTCGCGCGCGCCGAGGCCGATGGGCTTGATGCCGTGGGGGGCGCCCGCCTCGAACACGCGGTCCCAGAGGGCGAGCGCCTTCGAGGCGCGGACGTAGATCTCGAACCCGTCCTCGCCGGTGTAGCCGGTGCGGGAGACCAGCGTCCAGTCCTCTCCGGAGCCCGTCTCGTAGCCCTCGTAGAAGGCGAGGGCGCGGGCGCGATCGCCGTAGAGCTTCGCGACGACCTCCTCGGCCTTGGGTCCCTGGATGGCGAGCTGCGCGGTGCTCGCGTTCTCGTCGACGACCGTGACGCCGGCCGGAACGTTCGCGCGAACGTACGCGAGGTCCTTGTCGAAGTTCGCGGCGTTCACGACGAGGAGCCGGTCCTGGCCCAGCGCGTAGACGAGGAGGTCGTCCACGATGCCGCCGCTCTCGAGGCACATCGGGGTGTAGACGACCTTGCCGTCCGGGATCGCGTCGACCTCGCCCGTGACGAGGTGGTTCGCCGCCGCGGCCGCGCCGGGTCCCGTGAGCCGGATCTCACCCATGTGCGACACGTCGAAGACCCCGACCCCGGTCCGCACCGTGCGGTGCTCGGCCACGATGCCCTCGTACTGGATGGGCATCTCGTGCCCGGCAAAGGGCACCATCTTGCCCCCCGAGGCAATGTGGCGGGGATGGAACGGGGTGCGCTTCAGCGCGGAGGCGGTTTCGAGCATCCTCGTATCTTCGAGTGAGTTGCGGCCCGGTCGAGACGCGCTACCTTAGCATACCCCGGGCCGGAATCAAACCGCCGCCTCGGCGCGGCGGCGGCGAGACGGAGCCTGGTGGAGGGCGTCCCGGAGCGCCTCCCCCGTGTGAGAGCCCTCCGTGGCCGCGACCTGCTCGGGCGTGCCCTCGGCGACGATTCTTCCGCCCGCGTCTCCCCCTTCGGGACCCAGGTCGAGGAGCCAGTCGGCGCGCTTGATCACGTCGAGGTTGTGCTCGATCACGATCACCGTGTTCCCGCGCTCCGTGAGCCGGTCGAGCACCTCGAGGAGGAAGCGCACGTCCTCGAAGTGAAGCCCCGTCGTGGGCTCGTCCAGGATGTAGAGGGTTCGGCCGGTCTCGACGCGCGAGAGCTCGGTGGCGAGCTTCACGCGCTGGGCCTCTCCTCCGGAGAGGGTCGTGGCCGACTGGCCGAGATGGATGTAGCCGAGCCCGACGCCCGCGAGCGTTTCGAGCTTCCGGCGGATCGGCGGAATGGGGCCGAGCAGCTCGAGCGCGTCGTCCACCGTCATCTCGAGCACGTCCGCGATCGACTTCCCCTTGTACGTGACCTCGAGCGTCTCGCGGTTGTAGCGCTTCCCGCGGCAGACGTCGCACACGACGTAGACGTCCGGGAGGAAGTGCATCTCGATCTTCACGAGCCCGTCGCCCGCGCACGCCTCGCACCGGCCGCCCTTCACGTTGAAGCTGAAGCGGCCGGGCCGGTAGCCGCGCACCTTCGCTTCCGGCACCTGCGCGAAGAGATCACGGATCAGGCCGAAGAGCCCCGTGTAGGTCGCGGGGTTGCTGCGCGGGGTCCGTCCGATCGGCGACTGGTCGATCGCGATCACCTTGTCGATCGCGTCGGCGCCCAGGATCTTGTCGTGCTGGCCCGGCGACTCCTGCGCTCCGTGGAGCTTCTGCGCGAGGGCGCGGTGGAGGATGTCGTTCACGAGCGTGCTCTTTCCGGAGCCGGAGACTCCGGTCACGCCGATGAACGTCCCGAGGGGGAAGCGCGCGCGAACGTTCTTCAGGTTGTGGTGCTTGGCGCCGGTGATCGTGAGCCACTTGTCGGTTCCGGCGCGGCGTTCCGCGGGAAGGGAGATCTCGCGCGTCCCCGAGAGGTACTGCCCGGTCAGCGAATCGGACGCCTCCCGGATGTCGTCGGTGGTCCCCTGCGCGACGAGATACCCGCCCCGCCGTCCCGCGCCCGGTCCCAGGTCCACGACGTGGTCGGCGGCCTCGATCGTCTCCTTGTCGTGCTCCACGACGAGAACCGAGTTTCCGAGGTCGCGGAGCCGGATCAGCGTGTCGAGGAGCTTCCGATTGTCTCGCGGATGGAGCCCGATCGAGGGCTCGTCCAGGATGTACAGCACGCCCGTGAGCCGCGAGCCGATCTGTGTGGCGAGCCGGATCCGCTGCGCTTCCCCGCCGGAGAGCGTGGATGCGGCGCGGTCGAGCGTGAGGTAGCCCACGCCCACGTCGAGGAGGAACTCGAGGCGGGCTTTGAGCTCTTTCACGATCGGCTCCGCGATGGACGTTTCGCGCGGAGGGAGCGAGAGACGGCGCACGGTTTCATACGCGCGATCCGCGGAGCGCCCCACCCAGTCCGCGATCGACTCTCCGGAGACGCGCACCGCGAGCGACTCCGGCCGAAGTCGCGCGCCGCCGCACGTGGGGCACGGCTTCTTCGACATGCAGTCCTCGATCTGGCGGCGGATCGACTCGGAGCTGGTCTCCTTGAAGCGTCGCATCATCTCGGGAATGACGCCTCGGAACTTTCCCTGGTGGGACCAGGTCTTCCCGCTCCGAAGCTTGAACTTGTACTGGAGCTTCTCGTCCCCGAGCCCGTGGAGAATTGCCTGCTGCGCCTCGGCTGGGAGCTTCTGGAACGGCGTGTCGAAGGAGATGCCGAGCCGCTTCGCGAAGGCCTGGAGGACTCCCTTGGTCCACGTGCCGTCCGGGTCGCCCCACCACGCGATCGCGCCCTCGCGGAGCGACTTCGTGCGGTCCGGGACCACGCGGTCCGGATCGATCTCGAGCGTGGTTCCGAGCCCGTCGCACGTCTTGCACGCGCCGTAGGGGCTGTTGAACGAGAAGGAGCGGGGCTGGAGCGGCTCGTAGGAGACCTGGCAAATCGGGCAGACCGCGCTCGCGGAGAGCGTTTCTTCCGTACCGTCGGCGGTCGCGACGAGCGCGACTCCCTCGGCCAGCTTGGTCGCGGTTTCCAGGGACTCGTGGAGGCGGCTCCGTCGCTCGGGATCCGCCACAACCCGGTCCACAAGGATCTCGATCGTGTGTTTCTTCTTCTTGTCGAGCGTGATCTCTTCCTCGAGCTCGTGAAGCTCGCCGTCGATCCTCGCGCGCACGAACCCGAGTTTCCGCCACTGGGCAAGCTCCTTCCGGTACTCGCCCTTCCGCCCCTGGATCACCGGCGCGTAGATCTGGAGCCGGCCACCCGGATAGGCGTGGAGCAGGTGATCGACCATCTCCTGCACCGTCTGGCTCCGGATCGCGCGCCCGCACGTGACGCAGTGCTGGACCCCCACGCGCGCGAAGAGGAGACGGAGGTAGTCGTAGATTTCGGTGACGGTCGCGACCGTGGAGCGCGGGTTGCTCCCCGCCTGCCGCTGTTCGATCGAGATCGCCGGGGAGAGCCCCTCGATCTGGTCGACGTCCGGTTTCTCCATCTGGCCGAGGAACTGCCGCGCGTACGCGGAGAGGGACTCGACGTACCGGCGCTGACCCTCGGCGTAGAGCGTGTCGAAGGCGAGGGAAGACTTACCGGACCCGGAGACGCCCGTCAGGACGACGAGGGCGTTCCGAGGGATGTCCAGGCTGAGGTTCTTGAGGTTGTGCTCGCGAGCGCCGCGAATCTTGATCTGGTCCATGGGTAGCAGGCGATTTTAGCACACGCCTCCGTCCGCGCCGGGGATCGGAATCTTGTTGCGAGCCTCCCGCCGCCTCGTGCTAGCATCCCATTCCCCAACTGAATCCTCATTCGCCATCCTGTACGTCCCGCCCCGAGAACAGGTGACTCCATGAACGACCACTCCTTGATCCACGTCCGTGACGCCGTTCTCCTTCGGGATCTCGCCAGACTCGTCCACCAGGAGCGCGTCTCGCTCGCCTACTTGCTTGCCGTCATGGGTGAGGTCGACGCCCGCCATCTGTATGCGCCTGCCGGCTATTCCTCCATGCACGCCTATTGCGTGAACGAGCTTCGATTCTCCGACGACGCGGCTTTCAAGCGCATCCGGGCGGCACGAGCGGCTCGAACGTTCCCGATGCTCTTTCTGGCGCTGGCCGACGGGCGGCTTCATTTGACGGCGGTGTGCCTGCTCGCTCCGCACCTCACGATCGAGAATGTTGAGGAGTTCGTACAAGCCGCAACACACCGCAGGCAACCGGAGATCGAGGCCATGCTGGCCAGGCGCCTCTCGCTCCCGCCCGCGCCGATGCGTGATCGAGCGATCGTGCGCGCCATTCCACCGGTCACTCCCATCTCCACACCGCAACTGGCCGTGCGGCCAGTGGATTGGCTGACACCTGAAAGTACAGGCGACACTCACAACGCTCCGATAACCACGAGCTGCGCCGCCGAAGATGGAGCGAACTCGCCGCCTAACGGTCAAAGCGCCTCATGTCCGGACACCGACAGCACGGAGATTGGTCCGACGCTCTCCACACCCGCACCACCCTATGAGCGGTATCTCGTCAAACTCACGGTCGAGAAGAGTGTTCATGACAAGCTCCGCTATGCCCAGACACTCCTGAGTCACGCGGTTCCCTCGGGAAACCTGGCTCAGGTTCTGGACCGTGCCCTCGACACGCTGATCGAGGAGCTGGAGAGGAGGAAGTTTGGGGTGGTTCGACGCCGCGCACGCCCTCCATAGAGGGGACGTTCACCTACGCTCACTCGTACCGTAGAGCCTCGACGGGGTCGAGCCTTGCTGCTTTCATCGCGGGATAGATGCCGAAGAAGAGACCGATGGCGGTGGCGGAGCCGAAGGCGAGGAGGATGCCCCAAATCGGCACGGCGAACGTGAGAGGCGACAGGATGTCCACGAGCTTCCCAGCGCCCAACCCGGCGAGTACGCCGATCACGCCGCCTACGCCGGTTAGGGTCATCGCCTCCACGAGGAACTGCCAGAGCACGTCCCGCTGGCGGGCGCCCAACGCCTTGCGAACGCCGATCTCCCGAGTACGCTCCGTCACGGATACGAGCATGATATTCATCACTCCGATCCCGCCCACCATCAGGCCGATCGAGGAAATGACGACCATCACGAGGTAGAACGCACCGGTGATCTGGCCGTAGAGATCCACCAGGGATTGGTCCGTGAACACCGCGAAGTTGTCCTCCTGGTGGTACTGCACCTTCCGCTGCCGGCGCAGGACCTCGGCGATCTGCTCCCGGGCCGCGTCGATCCGGTCCGGAGACACCGGCTTGGCGTTCATCACGAAGGGGAGGTCGGGCCCGAACCACTTCTCGAGCGTCGTGTAGGGCACCATCACGAGATCGTCCATGCTCATCCCGAGGAACTTCCCCCGCGGCTCGGCTGTGCCGATCACGGTGAAGGGCTTCCCGCCGATCGAGATCGTCTTCCCCACGGGATTCACATGAGGGAAGAGGGTCTCGACGTGATCGGAGCCGATGACGGCGACGGGAGCGCGGTGCTCGACCTCGGAGACGGTGAAGACGCGGCCGTTGTCGGCGGCGTAGTTGTTCGTGATCATGTAGTCGGGCGTCGTGCCGATCACGGCGATCACCCGAGATTCCGCCTCCCCGTACCGGATCCGGGTCTGCTGGAAATTCAAGGGCGCGACCGCGACCACGTCGGGGGCGCCGCGCAGGATCGCGTCGACGTCCTCGGGCTGGAACCATTTCCGGCGGCGCTCGGGCATATCCCCCACCCACGCGCCCGGCGCGAAGGGGCGGATGTAGAGGACGTCCGTTCCGATCGAGGCGAGCTGGGCTTTCATGCTCTTGTTCAGTCCCTCGATGATCGAGATCATCGCCATGATGGACGTGATCCCGATGATCACTCCAAGGATCGTGAGGAAGGACCGGAGCTTGTTCGTCCGGAGCGCCTGGAGCGCGATCGACGTGCCTTCCCGGACCGGAATCGCCACGCCCCCTCCCTATTCCTGCCGCAAGGCGACGATCGGGTCGAGCTTCGCGGCCCGGGTCGCGGGGTAGACGCCGAAGAAGAGCCCCACCGACGACGCCACCGCGAGGCTGATCGCGACCGACCAGGGCTGGATCGTCGCCGGGAGCGGCGTGACGGCCCGGATCAGGAGCGCGATCGATACCCCCGCCAGGACCCCCACGACGCCCCCCAGGAGCGCGAGCACCACCGCCTCGCTCAGGAACTGGGAGACGAGGTCCGCGCGCCGCGCGCCCACCGCCTTCCGGATCCCGATCTCCCGCGTGCGCTCCGTGACCGCGACGAGCATGATGTTCATGATCACGATCCCGCCCACCACCAGCGAGATCGCGACCAATCCGATCGTCCCCGCGAAGATGCCGCTCGTCAGGGTTTGATACAGAGCCATGTACGTCTCGGCGGTGGAGATGGCGAAGTCGTCCGGCTTCCCGAGCGGCACGTGACGGGCGGACCGCAGCACCACGCGCGCCTCGTCCTCGAGGCGGTCGAGTGAAACGTCTTCCTGGCCGCTCACGAGGATCGTGAGGGACTCGCGGGAGCCGTACATCTTCGTGAACTGCCCCATCGGGATCAGAACGATGTTGTCCTGGCTCTGACCGAGGACGTTGCCCCGCGCCGCGAGGATGCCCACCACACGGAGGTCGTGCCCCGAGACCCGGAGCGACTGGCCGACCGGATCGACGTACGGGAAGAGCTTCTCGGCCACCTCGGAGCCGATCACCGCGACGGGGCGGCGCCGCTCGAAGTCGCTCGCGTCCAGCTCCCGCCCTTCCGCCATCTCGTACTTCCCGACGTCGGGGTATCCCTCCGTCGTGCCGTAGATGCGGACGTTCTTCAGCTCGGTTCCGCGGGCCCGCACCGACTTGCTCGTCTGGACCTGGCCCACGACCCGCCGGGCGAGGCGCATCCGCGCCTCCAGCGCCTCCATCTCGTACAGCGTCAGGTCGCGACGGCGCTGGGCGAGCCGCCACTCCTCCTCGTCCGTGATCAGCCCGAACTTGTCGATGTAGATGACGCGGAGGCCCTGGTCGAGGACCTTCTCGGAGACGTAGGTGTTCACGCCGTCGATGATCGACACGACCGCGATCACGGACATCACCGCGACGACGTTCCCGATGATCGTGAGGACGGTGCGCATCTTGTTGGCGCGGAGGGCGCGCACGGCGATGCGAAGGTTCTCCCCGAGGGTGAGCCAGAAGTCGCGCCGGGGCGCGCGAAGGGGGGTCATGCCCGGAGGCTCACGACCGCGTCGCGCGGTCGCTCTCGATCTTGCCGTCCCGGAGCCGCACGATGCGATGCGCCCGGGCCGCCACGTCCTCCTCGTGCGTGACCAGGATGACCGTGTTCCCCTGGCTGTGGATCTCGTCCAGGAGCCCCAGGATCTCGATCCCCGTCTTCGAGTCGAGGTTCCCCGTGGGTTCATCCGCGAGGACGAGCGAGGGACCGTTCACGAGCGCGCGCGCGATCGCGACGCGCTGGCGCTGCCCTCCGGAGAGCTCGTTCGGCCGGTGGTGCATGCGGTCGCCGAGACCCACCATCGCGAGCACCTTCTTCGCCCGCTCGCGCCGCTCCGCCGACGGCTTTCCGGCGTAGATCAGGGGCAGCTCCACGTTGTGGAGCGCGTCCGCGCGCGGGAGGAGGTTGAACGTCTGGAAGACGAACCCGATCTCCTGGTTCCGGATGCGCGCGAGCTCGTCGTCGTCGCGCTCCCGGATCTCCGTACCGCGGAGCTTGTAGGAGCCCGACGTCGGCGTGTCGAGGCAGCCCACGATGTTCATGAGGGTGGACTTCCCCGAGCCCGAGGGTCCCATGACCGCGACGTACTCGCCCGGGTTGATCCGGAGCGAGACCCCGTCCAGGGCCCGCACCTCGGTGTCCCCCATCTCGTAGATCTTGTGGATGTCGGCGATGTCGATGAGCGCGCCGTTCGCTCCTGGATTCGTGCTCACCGCGACTCCTTCCCCGGCTGGCGCTTGGGTTCCTCGATCTTCACCTTCTGCTCGGGCTTGAGCGTACGCAGCACGCGATGGGGCCCGGTCACGACCTTCTCGCCCGGCTTCAACTCCCCCACGACCTCGAAATCGGTGTCGCTCGCGATTCCCGGTTTCACGCGGCGGAACTGGACCTTCCCGTCCACGATCACGAACACGCCGCGAATCTCCTCGGGCTTCCCCGCGGCGCCACCGGCGGCACCCGCCGCGCCTCCGGCCGGAGCCGTGGCCGTGGACTCCTGTTTCGCCTCGGCACTCGAGCCCCGCCGCTTCTTCCCCTTCCGCGGCGGCTCGAGATCTGCCGGCGTCCGCACGACGATCGACTGGATCGGCACCGTGAGCACGCTGTCCCGCTCCGCGGTCTGGATCTCCACGTCCGCCGTCATCCCCGGACGAAGCGTCGGCGGCGGGTTGTCGATCTCCACGTCCACCTGGAAGTTCGTCTGCTGCTCCTGCGTCTCGGCAGCCGTGATCTCGGGAGAGTTCGCGATCTGGGTGACACGGCCCGTGAGCGTCGTGTCGGGCATCGCGTCCACCTTCACCTTCGCGGTCTGCCCCAGGAAAATCGACGCCACGTCCGTCTCGTCCACGTCCGCCTCGACCTCCATCCGGGAGAGATCCGCCACCGTGAGGATCACCGTTCCCGGGTTGTTCATCGTGCCCGTGACCACGATCTCGCCTTGCTCGATGTTGACTTGGGTCACGACCCCCGCGATCGGCGAGTCGAACCGGGTCTTCCGCAGGTTGTCCTGCGCGACCTGGAGGAGCGCCTCGAGGCGCCTCACGTCCTCGCGGCTCGCGTCCACGCGCGCCCGGTCCGTGCTCACCTGGGTCCGGGACTGGTCCAGCTCTTCCGCCGAAACGAGATCCTTCTCACGGAGCGCCTCGCGCCGGCGGAGGAGCGACTCGGACTGCGCGAGCGCGGCCTCCTCGCGGCGGAGCACGGAGCGCGCCGCCGCCAGCCCTGCCGACGCCTCGCGCACCTGCGCGCGGTACTGCGTGTCGTCGATCTGGAGGAGGAACTGTCCCTTCCGGACCGCGTCCCCTTCCTCGACCGCCAGCACCTTCACCTCGCCCGGCACGTACGCGCTCAGTTTCACCTGCGTCTCGGGCTGGATTCTCCCCGGCGCCCGGACGGTCGACGTGATCCGCGCCCGCTTCACGTCGGCCGCCTGCACGGCGACCTGGCCCCCGGCCGATCGCTTGAGATTGGCGACGACGATCACGAGGAGGAGGAGCGCCCCGCCCCCGATCAGGAGGATCTTCTTCCTTCGTCCGCTCATCGAGTGGGTTCCCCGGGTCCGCGGACTAGTAGCGCTTCGCGCCGACCGCGAACTCGAGGCCGGCTTCGGCGGTGTGCGCGTCGGCCACCGCCTCGATCAGGCGCGACCGCGCGTTCGCGAGGTTCACCTCGGCGGTGAGGAGGTCCAGGTAGGTCCCGGCTCCAAGATCGTACCGTCCCTTCGAGAACTTGTAATCCTCCTCGGCAGACGCGAGCCCCTCGCGCGTCACTTCGATCTGCTGGATGGACTCGCGGAGGAGGAGCCAGGCCTGCTGCACCTCGACCTGCACGTCGAGCTCGCGCTGGCGACGGAGCGCCTCGGCTTCGAGCAGTGCTCCCTTGGCCTGGCGGACATCGCCCTCGATCTGAAGTCCGCTGAAGATCGGAAGGCTGGCGCGAACCGTCCCCTGCCACGTCGTGTTGTAGCGTTCCACGTCGAGCTCGGCAGGAAGCGGGCCCGGACCCTGAAGGTCTTCCAGCGTCTGCTGGAACCGGCTCCGCCCGAAGTCGATCGAGCCGCTGA